>JAALLA010000189.1 GCA_011087765.1 Pirellulaceae bacterium | reverse complement strand
GCGACACAATAAATAATAATCCCGGTCGAAATCGCAAACCAATAGTCAGTCGTTTCGTTGGTAGGAAGACCAATCAAGCCAGAACCAAACTCATCAAGGAAAACAAAGAGTGCAAAAACTCCTCCAACAAAAATCGAGATCGAAGCGGATGACAGCAAAGCAGAACCGATCCGCCGAAGCACTAAACTAATTGCAAACCAGTTTAAAAATGCAATCAAAGCGAATCCTGTCCCTCTAATCTCCTCACTAAATTGCATCAAAGCCGCTGCCCCAATGGAATAAAGCAGCACGCCAACCCCTGAGAAAAACAACCAGGTTTCGACAGTCTTACTCGCTGTTTCCGAACGGAGACGCACAGGCATCGCCCAGGATAGTGCCGTCAGCGAACTGGAAGCTAGAACTGCAATAATAAGCCAGGGCAGCACGGGTAACACAAAGGCTGCTGGAACGATCCGCTCGAACGTAAGGTCCCAAACAATTAAATGAATAAGCGCACCGATCCAAAATAATGTACTTACCATCGGCAACTGCCACTTAACCGCTGACTCGCTATCATTAGCTCGAAAAGTTACGACGATTAACCCGACGGCGGCCAACATCAAAAGACCGCTGGCAACTCCAGTATCGAATCCACTATCGCGATGAATTGCACTGGCAACCAAAGCGATTACAAGCCCCACCGAAAAGACTCCGGCACCGGTCAACCAGCCCCGTCTAATAAAGCCGGGATCCGAGGTACTGGAAAAGATTCGCTTCAAAGCCGTGTTCGCAACTCCAATACAGGCTCCGAGAAACAACAAAATTAGCCCCGTCACTCCATTGACAACTTGATTCATAAATACTGGCAGTGAAACTACTTCTTCCCAGCCAAACGTACCGGAAAACAAATTAACCCCAACAACAATGGCTGCCGCGAACAACGCATAAACAGCAGGCAACCAGGCGGGAGTCTGCTCCCTCACAATGATCACAAAGAATCCAGTGGCCACCAAAAGCGAATTCAAAAGAAAAATTATTGGATTGGACAAAGAACTGGCCAGCGAAATACCCAGCAAAACAACTCCCAGAACCTGTACCGAAAGACCGTACAAAGGAGCTGACTCGTTGTCGCTGGCGTGTGAACCGGCGCACCTCTTCAATGTCGCCGCATGCATTTGGCTGCCAAACCGAAACATCGTCAAAAAGATAATTGACAGGGCGGGAGAGAAAACCAAAATTCTTTCGAGACTCATCTCAGTTCGATAAACACCAACCGATAGAGCAGAAAGCGCCGAAGCACTTGCGATCCCAAAAAATAACCACAAACGATTTTCCGCATTCATCGTCCAATGCTGACGGTTCCACTGAAGGCTGTCAAACGTACAGGAACCAACTAAAAAGCAAACTAAGATCGGAAGTGTAAAGAGGGTAGAAAATACAATCGGCAAATCGAGGTCAACCGTCCGATTTAAAAACAGCGTACCTAAGCCGCACCCCATGACAGCTACAAACATTGGGAGATTACCACGCCGCAACAAGGCCTTGCTTGAGTGCCAGGTAATAAATGAAAAAACACAAGCTCCAGTAATGACCGCTACCCAAAACCATGGATCACTCAAAGGCCGATGATCTGATAATACACAAGCCATCACGAAGTTAATTGGCACAAGCAACAAACCAATTACAAGTGTCCCGCGACTGGTGTTGCGTAACTTCCATTTTTTCAGAGTATAAATTCCTGCGCCATGAATTGCCGCAGTAATTAACATAAACAACAATGCCGAAAAGTAGGGGATCGTGTTCTCGAGCGTTTCACGAAGACTCATGACCAGCCCGACCGCACTCAACACAATCATAATTCCGCTGGCAAGCTCACCCCAACGCATGTTCTTTTCTTGCATAAACGCAGACATGACTTCTGAAAATGTCTTCCGCGGTTCGCGTGGCGGTGGGTCAGGCAAATCCCAGGGCGCTGCTTTTGCAAGTTTCTCAGCTGAGCTGCGAGGCGCGACTGACACTGCATCTATTCGGGCATCTTTTTTGGAAACGAGCGAGGCCTTAGCCGCCGGATTGGCTTGCTGCGTTGTGCTTGGGACAACAGGCGGTTCAGGTGCGACAACGGCTGGGTCATTGACTGCAACAATCGCCACAGGAACGTCCCTGACTCCCTTCAACGCCCCCAAACTCTTGTCACCAGACCTTAATTCCGACGCGGCATCAGATGCCTTCGGTGCCTCCGCCGACTTAAACCCCTTACTTTCAGCTTCAAGGAGAAACCTTCGAATGATTCGATATTGCTTAGCACTGATTTCCCCGGACCAACGAAGGTATTCTGAAAATCGCTTGGAAGCCTTCAAGTCACGAGCAAATTTTTCAACTCCGTTACCTTCTGAACTGCTTTCCTTGGGGCTGAAAAGGTACAGGCAAGCGAGCACATGAACCAAGATAAACCAGCAAAATAAAACTAGATATACCATAAGGTCATCTTCCCAAAATGACATAGTCAGACGGAATAAGGTGCAAAGACGATGAAGAAACTATCGTTAAAAAAACAATGCGTTACAACAACATTCGAATGAGCGAAGCAAAGAATCTGCGTTAAAACACACTTCTTACATTCGCTTTACCTGTGGCTTACTTTGTAATGGCAGGCATGCGCCAAAGAAACAATGGGGAATGAAATTGACCTCAGATTCCCACGCGCCACTCCATTTAATCGCGGCCTTAGATAGCCTTCTTCAATCAATCACGTTCGCAGGTTTTTTGGGCGGCGAGGGTTTAGCCGGGGGCGCGGCAGGCGGCTTTTTAGATGCCACCGCTGGCTTTGGCGGAGGCCCAAGCCGAATGCCTTGAAGCACGCTTGTATACTTCCAACCAGCCGGTTGAGGCAACCATCCAACCGCCAAATTTAGCGCCTCCGCTTTGGCTCGAGCGCTCATGTAGACATCATAACTATCGCCACACACCCAAAACTCTAGATAATAGCGAGACGAATCTAGCGCTGCCAGATCTTTGTTGAATCGAGTCCCCTTGCGATCGATATCGCGCACCGCGGCCCCGCCGCGTTCCAATGGTGTGAAGGAGATGCGTGGCCTTCCATCGGGGTGCTTCGTTACCGCCAATTCAACATTCTTGTTCCGAATTGGAGATCTCGAAAAGTCTTTAATGAATCGATCTGGATCAATCCCCTTTACCGGATCAAATCGCAATCTGCCTTTGAGTCCCTTGGCTCTCTCATCGGCAATCTTTTGCAACGCCGAGAAGTCGTTGAACGGATAAATCCGATTGTTGTAACAAATGAAACGAAAAGGAATTAACCCCGGTGGCGCTGGGCGTGGATCCGGCAATCGCATCTCGCGTCCCGGCATCACTTCCCGTTCAGGTGTCTGATCCAGTTTTGCCTTTAAACTTGCCGCCTCAGCCAACGAGTCCTTAATTTTAGCTTCGATCTCTTTTCGTTTCTCTTTCTCAGATTCCGCCTGCTCGATGACTGTCTTAATTGAAAGATTTTGTTTCTTTAGATTGGCCAGGTCAAGCAACTCCTGGCTGTGTTTCTTTTTGAGTTGCTCAAGTTCCAGACTTACTTCTGCTTCATCCTGATTAACGTCTTTTTTTAACTGAGCGACTTCTAATTTTAAGTTCACTTTCGTTTGCTTAAGCACAACTAATTTATTTTTCTTAGCTTCAAATTCTTCCGGATCAACTTTTATTGACTCTGTGATTCGACTAACCGCATCCCCCACTCCCAACTGAGTGACGACCAGCACAATTACAAGAATCCCCACAACGTTTGTCATGGTGTCGAGAAGCGAATCCATCGCACCTTCGTCTTCGTTTCCATTTTTTCGACGCATGACTATTTCCCCCGAAAAAACTGAAGATTGATTCGCCCCTGCCCCAACACCGGCAATTTACCATTTTCTACTTCGAGCGAATCGGCAAACCGCTTCGCTCGTCGGTAAACAAAAACACCGTCTTCACGAACTAAAAAAATGACTTTCCCACCAGCGGTTCCCGCAACCTCGTTTAACAATTTCAAAAGTTCTTTATTGGTCTCGATCGCATTGACTCGAATGCGAACGGGCTGAGCCAGGTGATGCAGTACTAATTCGTTAGACGTACACTCGATAAATCGCGGGACGACGCCAACTCCACTTCCGCCGGGAAGAACAGAAAACTCACCTTCCTCGGGAGGAAGTTCCCGGTTGGCCAGCTCTTTCTTAAATTGAGCGATTTGTTCAAGGTAGCTGTTCAAATCCGCAGTCAACTCCTCCAATGGTTCTTGCTTCAATTCAGTCGCCGCTGGATCAAGCTTTGTTTCTAACTGACTTGCTTCTTCTCGGGCAACCAGAAACAACTCTTGAGTTTCAGCGTTCTCTCGCTTTAGCTGCAGAAGCTCACTTTTCTTTTTCGCTGCTTCAGTCTTTCCAGCTTCTGCTTGTACTTGCTTAGTTAAATCACTGATTTCAACCTCGCTGTTGGCAAGATCCTCTTCCAGTTTCTCATAGGCTTCCGCGGCGACCACCGCTTCGGTATCCATCTGTGAAAGTGCCAAAGTCGAAATCATCAATGTCAAAACACCAATGATGCAAGCCAGAATACTGAGGAATGGAAAGAGCGAAACTTCATTATCTCCACTCTCTTGACGCCTTCCCATGTTTCCCCCTTTCGTATCAAATTCGTACCAATTCCGGGTTAAGCCGAAAATGCAAAGTTAATCTGTTCTCTAGCGTTTTCCACCAAACAAACCGCGCCGCTTCCCAGGCACTTGCTGAACAATCACTTGCTGCCCGCCCAGCTTTTCAAGCACACCGCTCAACTCGGCAAGGCCACGCTCTAAACCGGAAAAATGTTTCTGAAGAGCCTTCCCCGATTGCAATGACTCAATCTGAAGTTTGCTCGTATTCGCCGATATGGCGGTAAATGATTTCTGTAACTCACGAGACGCCTGGTTCATCTCATTCACCTGCTTGTTCCACTGATCGTGATAGACACTCATCGCCGCCGAAAACACATCGCGGATGACATTCGGATCGACACCGCTGGTTCCCATCCCTCCACGCTGTGCTCCACCTTCCCGACGGTCGTTAAGCCGCTTGAGAAGATTTTCATTGCAGTATTCATCGACCCAAGTGACCAGATCTTCTTCACTTTTTTGTAATGCCGAGCAGGGAACTTTTACCATTAGGCTCAGAACCAACGCGAGCAGCGTCGTATCAAATGCAGTCCCCAGACCTGCAAAAACGTTATTCAAGGCACCCTTGATCGCCGACACGTCGGAAGCGTTTTCAAGGCTGCCGGCCAACCCGGCAATCGCCGTACTCACACCAATCACAGTTCCAATAAATCCCATAATTGGCAGTGCCCAAATAAATACTTTTACGAGCGTATAACTCCCTAAAACATTATTCGCATCAATATCTGATTGTGAGCCCAGCATCGTGACCGTCTCGGAAGTACTTTTGCGAACTCGGAAATGCTCAATCCCACGCACCACACGATTGATGAGAAAACTCTGTCCGTCTGCCGGCAACTTGGCAATATGGTCGAGAAAGCGATCGAGAGTGTCAAAGGTGATTTCCTCGGAAAGCTCCATTGGCAGTACATCAAGAAGCATCGCTCGTCTTTGCAATTGCAACTTGCGCCATTTCAAAAACAAAATTGAGAATGACCAAAAAGTCAAAAGTACCGTGACGTAAGGAACCCAACCGCGATCCCAAAATAATTCGGTCCACTTAAATTGATGTAACGGAATCAGCACTCCGTAAAATAAAAGCGTCGCCCCCACACCAATCAACCCACTTAGAACCATCCCGACATTCGTGCTGTCCTCAATGGAATGAGACGTTCCCGACAACTTGTTGCTCGGGGCCGCTTGAGCCGGCGTAGCCGAATTTGTTTTTCTACGCTTAGTATCAATTTGAATCCCGCCCTGCTCTGCCGCTGCTGGCTGAGGCGTTTGCGGATTTTGGCGACCGGCAAGTGTGGGGATCTGAATTGTCTTTTTACAGTGCGGGCAACCACACTTACGACCACTCAGTTCTTCGCGTACCGTTAACTTGTTGCCACAACTGGGACACAAAATTTGCAAATACATTCGGTTCTTTCATCTTTAAATCACAGCTTTCCAATCCCAATCAGATGCAATCCGCTACGAATTGACGGCTCCCTTGATTCATCAACTCTCTTTCAAAAGAGTGGATAAACTAAAGATCGCGTTGGAATTAGTGAGGTTAAGGCGAACAGAGGGTCGCCTAGAATTTAACATAGATTTCAACAAGCAACTTGCTTGGTTCAAGCCCTCAGATAGCGATGCTGCACAGGACAATCATGACTAAAGTGCCGAAAAAACTGAAAATATGGCCAAGCGTCGCCCGCGTAGCGCCGTCAACAAATAGGCAACTGGGCGGTCTCAAATTCTTTTGACACCCTCATTTTCGACCGACGACCCGCCTTGCACCGCTCAAGCTCGATAAAAAGTCGACCCAAAACTCTCGCCACGAATCCCAAAAGTGCTATCACTTCTTAAACCTTGGGTTGCCCCTGCCCGACCCCATTGAACAAACCTGGCTCAATAGATTGGGAAATCTATCCCTTAATCGCCTGCAAAGGGGCCTGTTGTTCATTTTGCGATCGTAATTTCATCGAATCTAAACACGCCCGGATTACCTCAGCCAGTTTTAAAAAAAGAGCGATACAACCATCGGGATAAAAATTTCACCCGAACACATGGCTTGATGTTGTTTCCAAACTGCAAATTAATGTATTAATTCACATTGTGAACGCAGTCGCCGCGTTTCGCATATCAACGTTCAAGCCTTATTGATCAACCACGCGGGCAGTGGATTGAGTGCCAATGCTCAATTCCGTTCAACCGAATCAGATTCAAATAAAGCAACCTTAAATGTTGATTACCAAAAAACAGAGTCTGTCGAGTCCTGCGTCTCACCAATATTTCAGCTTCTATGAATCATCAATCGACCAATTCTGATTTACCCTCCGATGGCGGGCAAAATTTAGCACCGGGCCAAACCTCATCGAACTTACCAATTGTCGAAACTCCAGACGAATCCAATGTCGAGGATTCGCCGGCGACCTCTGCTTCTAACACCGGAGCATCCAAGCTTGGTGAATCGGGTGCCCCCCAGGATCTGGTTAACTGGGGCCTGCAAAAATTTGCTGACCAACCCATCATCATGACATCGTCATTTGGGATGGAAGGCTGTGCCTTAATGGATATGTGCTCCAAGGCGATTGAAGAACACCAATTACCCAAACTTCAAATTGCCTGCATCGACACTGGGTTCTTTTTCCCCGAAACAAAACAACTTCGCCAAAAATTAATCGAGCGATATTCCAATCTCGAATTCTTGACTTGGGAAACGTCCGTAACCATTGAACAACAGCGGGAAATGTACGGCGACATGCTTTGGAAAAACAACCCAAACATGTGCTGCAATATTCGCAAAGTAAAACCAATGCGCGAAAACATTGTGAATTACCGACTGTGGATAACAGCACTGCGACGCACCCAAACCAAAGAGCGGTCTGACATTTCCGTCCTCGCATGGGACTGGCGTTACGAACTCATGAAATTCTGCCCACTTGCTACCTGGACGCGCGCACAAGTATGGGATTACATCCAAGAAAATGAAGTGCCTTTCAACCAATTACATTTGCAGAACTACCCCAGCGTAAGCTGCTTCCATTGCACCCGCGCGGTACCCGGCTCAAGCCCTCAATCAGAAATCCGAAAAGGGCGCTGGGCTGAATCTGATAAAGACGAATGCGGACTGCATTTCTCAATTTAACTTTGCAAACTGAGTGCAACGATAAAGCACTCGCGATTCCCCCTGAATAAACGACATCATGGCTAAAGAAAAAACCGATCCAACTAAAGTAGAAATTGCAAAACAAAACAGTCAGCTGTTGCGGGGAAGCATCGATGAGACACTTCGCAATCCGGATTTAGACTGTTTTAAAGAAGACGATCTGCAACTACTCAAATTCCACGGCTCTTACCAACAGGACGATCGTGATCTGCGAAAATCCCGACGGGCAGAAGGACTTGGGAAAGCTTATAGCTACATGCTGCGTGTCGTTTTACCAGCAGGACAACTAACTGCGGAACAGTACATCGACCTCGATCGAATAGCAGATGAATTCGCCAACCATTCCATTCGACTCACGACCCGTCAAGCAGTCCAATTTCACGGTGTTATTAAAGGGGACCTCAGAGAGACGATTCGCCAGCTTAACGAATCACTGATGACGACTCTGGCAGCCTGCGGCGATGTCTGTCGAAATGTAATGGCAACCGCGCCTCCAATCAAAGATCCCGTTCATACACAAATCCGAGAAACGGCACACGCAGTCGCAGCCGAATTGAAACCGGCAACTCAAGCCTACCACGAAATCTGGATCGATGGAAAACGACAACTGACCACTCAGTCAACAACACCCGAAATAGAAC
>JAALLA010000188.1 GCA_011087765.1 Pirellulaceae bacterium | reverse complement strand
AGCGGAAGAGACAGGATTCGAACCTGCGGAACGATTTGACTCGTTCACCTAATTAGCAATCAGGCGCTTTCGACCACTCAGCCACTCTTCCCAATAAGTTGTTCTCAAAGCAGCAAAGGTTCACTGCTGAGAGATCAGATTCTCTAAAGATCCGCTATTTCTTTCAAGGTGTGAAGGCCATGAAAATGAAAAACGAGCCTCTTTTTACCACGAATTTTCCAGTTAGGGGCAGTCCAACGATAGCAAATCACGACATCCGCAACCTACCAACGAGTTTATCGGCTTCCTGCAGGCGGAAGCATGAGCTGCCAAACGCCGACATCGATCCACTGATCAAACTTAAACCCAACCTCCCGGTGGTGTCCTGCGGGGAGGAATCCAAATTTCTCATGCATCCGTACGCTTTTTTGATTCGGCAGTGCGATAAGGCTGAGAACGGTTTTAAAACCATTTTCAGCTAATTCCTCAAATAATTTCTCATACAGCTGACTACCGATACCTGTTCCAACCACGCTTCGATCGACATAAACAGCGCTTTCAACCGTAAACCGATAGGCAGCTCGCGTTCTCCATGGAGCCGCATAGGCGTACCCAACTACCCGACCATCCAACTGGTAGACCAACCACGGATAATTCCGCGAGGTCAAATCCTCGATCCGCGCGGAAAGATCCAAATCGGAAAGACAACCTTCTTCAAACGTTATCGTCGTCTTCTCAATGTAGTAGTTGTAGATCGCCGCAACTTCGCTGGCATCCTGAGGAGTTACTTTCCTAATCATGGTCGCAACCACTATTTTCCAAGTTGATCCGCCAGTGCCTCTGCGCCGTAAATATTTCGGATAGCCTCTCGAATCGCATCCGAATGCACACTTACCGAACGGCCTTGGCGGTCACTGTAGAGGTAATCCGCTGTCAACGATTGAATGTTGCCATCAAAAATCAGCCCCACCAATTCCATCTTCTCGTTGATGACGGGGCTGCCGGAGTTTCCACCAATAATATCAGCCGTACAGACAAAATTATAAGGAGTATCGAGGCTGATCTGTTTCGCATCCCGGGCTTTATGCCAACTTTGTGGGAGGTCGAAATACTCTTGCCCGACGTGCGCTGCCTCGTGTTGAAAGGCTCCGCCAAAATTGGTCATCGCTGGAATCGCTTTACCCTTTTCGGTGTATCCAAGTACTGGCCCAAAAGCCAACCTCAAACTGAACGTGGCATCGGGATAGGTTGAAGTTCCCTGAGTTGCAAACTGAGCCTCAGCGATTTGAGCGTATGCCTGACGTTCAATTTCAGCCAGTTCATCGCTCGCCAACTGCTCCGCTCGCACTTCTGAATCCACCATGCGTGCCAATTGGATCAGGGGATCGGTCGAAGCTGCAATCGCTTTGGAGCCTCCTGCCGCCAATGTTTTTCGAAATTCTGGGTCATCCAGTTTCGTACCGTTTATCAGCTCTTCACCGCGGTCGATTGGGCTTTTCCCAGCCAGGATCTTCTGACAAAGCTCATCATCCCCGCCTCGCACTTCTACCATTCGGCTAATTAAATCCGCCATAATTGCTTGCTCAAGGTCTTTGTAAACCGGAGCCGTCGAAAACAGTTGCTGCTCCAGGGAGGCCCGATTGGAATCGCGATACGCCGGCATCCGTTCTGCTGACGGCTTCTCATCTTCCTCCGCCATCTGGACAAACTGTTGGGCAAGGTTAAATAACTTTTCGTTCAAATTAACGCCCTTGCCTTGGGTCGCAGCGCGGCGTTTTTGAACCTCAGCAATCTGCTCCCAGGCACCCGCATATTTTCGAAGTTTTGGATCGGATTCAATCTTCGCCAACAAATCTGCTTCCGCCTGCTCTTTCGCGCTCATGACCGCGGGATCCTGCAAACCTTGCAACATCCCCATCCGCGCTTTTCTTGCATTCTGAAATCCGAATAAACCATCGTGGGCACGTCGAGCAGATTCCTTACCCTGCAGAGCAAACTGCTGGAGTAGAACCTCACGTCGGCGAATGAAGTCAAGAATGTACGGCAAGCGTACATCGCGTTGATGTTTTAGCGCCGCGACGGTAAAAATCCGACTCGTCCGTCCAGGATTACCAGCGACAAATACCAGTTCCTTATCCGCCGGCCCGTTCGGTGACCATTTCAGAAAGTGCTCAATCTTGGCTGGTTTTCCATCTTCGTAAACTCTAAAAATGCAGGCGTCCAGACAATAACGAGGATATTCAAAGTTATCAGCATCGCCGCCAAAAAACGCGGCATTGGCTTCGGGCGACCAAACCAGCCGGACATCCGTATATTTTTTGTATTGATAAAGGTGATAACGACCACCGCCATAAAGCGTAACAACATTCGACCTTAGGCCGGATTCGTCAGTCGCTTTTTTTTCTATATTTGCAATCGCTGCCCGCCGTGCTTTCGCCGCTTCCGCTGCAGACAATCCGGTTCCCACAGCAGCGTTAACCTGCGCCGTTACATCCTCAATATTAATCAGCTGATTCAACTCCAAATCTGGAGCTTTTAGTTCTTCACCAAAATTCTTCGCTAAAAAGCCATCGTTGTAATAGTCGTTCTCTTCATTAGAAAGCTTAAACAGCGTGTCAGAACCGACGTGGTGGTTCGTCAGCACTAGTCCGTTACTGGAAATAAATGAAGCAGACCCACCGACGTTGAACCGAACACATGATTTCATTACGTGCTCCGACCACTCAGGCGTCGGAGTAAAACCATACTTATCCTTCAGGTGCTTAACCGGCAGATCATTGAACAACCACATCCCTTCGTCGGCCGCCAAGGATCCATGCAACAGGGGGAGCATCGCTAGTGCAATTGAAACACGGGCAACTTTGCTCACAAAACCGGGGATCCCAAAATTCATCTATCTGCCTTTCGCTACAAGAAACCTAGAAGTTTGCATCTTATCCGTGACCCAAAATCGCCGCAACCGAGCGAGGCCAACGATGTTTTGTATCCCACCACAGATTGGCCAATAACTCACCGCTTACTTAACAATAACCGGTCGTCAGTACCCAGTCAGCCACCATTGCGACGCGTTTTAGCGAACCACCACGATCAAAGGGAATTAACCTTCGCGACAATTCCATCAGCAGTAATGCCGAAGTGCTCGTACAGCAACTCTGCAGGCGCTGAGGCGCCAAACGAATCCATCCCCACAAAGGCTCCACTATCGCCAAGATACCGTTCCCAGCCCATTTTGATTCCTGCCTCGACTGCAACTCGACGGCTCACGGCAGCAGGCAATACCAGTTCACGATACTCCGCCGGTTGTTCATCAAACAATTCCCAACACGGCATACTGACAACTCTCGCTTTTGTCCCTGCTGCAGCCAGTTTTTCGGCTGCCTCAAGACAATATTGAACTTCACTACCGGTGCCCATTAAAATCACATCCGGCAATCCATCGGTATCGAGTAATGTGTACCCTCCCCGCATAGCACCTTCTGCATTTTGGTATTGAGTACGATCTACCGTCGGCACATTTTGGCGACTAAGCACTAAAACTGAAGGTCGTTTTAGATCTTCCAGCGCCGCGCGATAACATTGTGCTACTTCGTTCGCGTCGCCCGGTCGCATGACCAGTACATTTGGAATCGCACGACAGGCCGCTAAATGCTCAACCGGTTGATGGGTCGGCCCGTCTTCTCCAAGTCCAATGGAATCGTGCGTCATAATATACATGACCGGTTGGTGCATGATGCTGCTTAAACGAAGCGACGGCCGAAGATAATCAGTAAAGACAAAAAAGGTAGCGACATAGGGACGAATGCCACACAGTGACATGCCATTCCCAATCGCCGCCATCGCATGTTCACGAATTCCAAAATGAAAATTCTTACCGCTAAAATCGGAGCCGCTAAAGTGACCGGCACTGGGATCATCGTTGTTGGATTTATTGGACCCGGCCAGATCAGCTGAACCGCCGATAAAGTTAGGAATCGCTGCAGCAACCGCATTCAAAACTTTACCCGAAGAAACTCGCGTCGCCATTCCCTTCGGATCAGCTTCAAATTCAGGAATCGAATCTGTCCATCCTTCGGGCAGTCCCCCAGCAAACAGCGTCTCCAGTTCTTTAAACTCCGCCGGAAATGCCTCAGCGTAGGCAGCGTATTTCTCAGTCCAATGTGCATGAGCACTGCCTCCCCGCCCGCCAATTTTAGCGCGAAAATCATCCGCTGCCTCGGATGGAACGGTAAATTTCTCGTGCTCCCATCCATAGCTTTCTTTCGCTAAAGCGATTTCTTCTTCGCCCAACGGCGACCCGTGGGCCCCAGACGTATCTTGCTTATTCGGTGCACCAAAACCAATGATACTCTTTAAAACAATCAAAGTTGGACGGTCTTCCGTTTCCAGAAACTTTCCGTAAGCAGCGTCTAAACTAGCCATGTCGTTGGCATCGGCTACCGTAATTACTTGCCAGCCAAGACTCTCAAATCGCGCCGGGACGTCCTCACTAAAAGCCAATTCCGTGCGGCCTTCAATCGTAATTTCATTGTCGTCGTAAATCCAACACAGATTCGACAACTTAAGATGTCCAGCCAACGAAGCCGCTTCGCAACCAATGCCTTCCATCACATCGCCATCACTGCAGATGGAATAGGTATTGAAACCAAACAACTCAAAATCCGGCCGATCATAGGTCGCCGCCAGCCATTTTCCAGCGATGGCCATTCCAACGCTGTTCCCGAGCCCCTGCCCCAATGGACCAGTAGTGGTTTCAATCCCGGCAGCGTATCCGTATTCAGGATGACCAGCACAAGGGCTAGTGATTTGCCGAAATTTCTTAATGTCTTCTAATGAGATTGCTAATTCGTCAGTCGGATTTCCCGCGTCATCCGTCTTTGCCACGCCGGCAAGGTGGATCAACGAATAAAGCAGCATCGAAGCATGCCCACAGGAAAGTACGAAACGATCACGGGCAACCCAGTTCGGATTGGCCGGATCATAATTCAAAAAATTGGACCACAGCGAATAGGCAACCGGAGCCAAAGCCATGGGCGTACCCGGGTGACCACTATTAGCCGCCTGAACAGCATCCATTGAAAGCGTACGGATAGTGTTGATCGTGGTTTCCTGAACATCAGCTGATGCTGTCATCATTGAATCCTTATTGCGTTTCAGTCAACGCGAAGCTTTGGGGCGTAAAGTTAATTTAAGCCAGAATGTCTAATACAATTTTTTAATGGGCGTTTCATTTTTGAATTACTCCAATTCAATCAATCGCGGTTACCAATCCCAAAGATCAATCCCAAAGATCGAAATAAATTGGGGAAACCAAGCGTTTGCCGCATTAAAACTTCGCCAATTCTAGCCTTAGAGAGCATTTTGTGTTAGCTGTCCGACCAACAATTTACAAACGAACAACGCTCACGGTCAATTACCTGATCGACCGCAACGCAAATTAGGCTCGCGGCAAATTAGGATTGCCATCCATGATCTTCAAGAATCGGCCTAAATCACCCTGATCCAAGCAAGTGCGAGCACCAACCGCCCTATTTAGATCGAATTTTACTTTGCTTTTGACGGAATTTAGGCGAAAGACTAATATAAACGTGCCAAAATTCAAAAGGGAAGTTCGATGCGACAACCATTCGGAAAACGCGACAGCCATTCAAAATCTGCTGCACCCCGTCCCCAACAGACTTCAATTTCGGAAGCGATCGATCGCCGCTCGTTCCACCGACTCGCCGCGGCTGGGCTTGGAGCGTTAGCGGTTCCAGTGCTACCGACGATGTCGACGCCCCCTTGGCCGAAAGATCGAAAAGATTCCAAGACAGAAAAGTCACCGGCGGAATTGGTCGCTCCGGCTCGAAAATCCATCGACAAGGGACTTGATTTTTTACTGCGCAGCCAGGTTAAATCTGGCCGAAACCGCGGTGCGTTTAGTAACAGCGGGATTTCGTCCGGCGTGGCCACGGCCTCTCTGGGTGGACTCGCGATGATGTGCGGCGGACATATGCCCGGGTTAGGCAAGTTTGGAAAATCAATCGACATGTGTGTCGAATATGTTTTAAAAAATGTCCGCGAAACTGGATACATCGCCACTCGCGATGGTGGTGCGAGGGAAAACATGTATGGCCACGGCTTTAGCATGCTGTTTCTCTCCCAAGCCTATGGGATGACGCGAAAACGTGAGATTGGTGAAAAACTACGGAAAGCGGTCGAGCTGACGTGCAACAGTCAAAACAATCAAGGGGGATGGCGTTACCAACCCACCAAGAGCGATGCGGATCTCTCCATTACGGTTTGTCAAATCATGGGTCTTCGAGGGGCTCGTGACGCCGGAATCGATGTTCCCGACGAAATCCGAAAGAAATGTATCGAGTACGTCCAGAAAAGCCAGAATGAAAATGGAAGTTTCCGTTACACCATGCAAGGTGGGCACACGACATTCGCGATGACGGCCGCTGGCGTCACGTCTCTTTACAGTGCGGGAATTTACGAAGGCGAGCAAGTCGAAAAAGCAATCGCTTATCTGATGAAATTCAAACCGAATGGCGCACAACAGGGTGGCGGTCATTACTTCTACTCGAACTACTACGCCGTCCAGGCGATGTGGCACGCAGGAGGCAAGCCATGGGATGAATGGTATCCACTCATTAGAAACCAACTGGTCAAGAATCAGACAGCGGAAGGATCCTGGCGTTCCAGTGAGGCTGGCCCCGAGTTTGGCGCGGCCATGGGGTGCATTATCCTGCAAATGCCACTGAATTACGTTCCAGTATTTTCACCATGATTTAAATACTGCAAACGACCTTATCGAAAACGGATGACTGGACTCTCAATGGCCAGGATCTAAATATGCCCACCGATCGTGTTTCCGGTCGAATTAACAATCAACCCAAAATTAATCAAACATGCAAAACAAGCCTAAACTAACCCGTCGAAAATTTGTCCAAGGCACTATCGCGACCGGTTTGGCCACCGGTGGTTTTCTGTCAACGCAACGCGTTTTTGGATTCCAATCGCCAAACGATCGGCCAGTATTCGCCACCATTGGCCTTCGCAACCAAGGCGTTGCAATCACCAACAAATCGACCAAATTTGCCGATTTCGCGGCGTTAGCAGACGTCGACTCTAAAGTCCTCGGCACCAATGTTATCAACCTTGAAAAACGCCAAAGCAAAAAACCCGACTCCTATAACGACTATCGAAAAATTCTGGATCGCAAGGATATCGATGCGGTCATGATCGCCACCCCCGATCACTGGCACACCAAAATTGCCGTCGAGGCGATGCTGGCCGGCAAAGATGTCTATTGCGAGAAACCGCTTACCTTGACTATCGACGAAGGCAAGCTGATTGAGAAAATAAAGAAAAAGACAGGTCGAACATTTCAAGTCGGCACGATGCAGCGAACCGAATCGAGTCAACGGTTCCTGCAAGCAATCGCACTGGTCAGATCCGGTCGCATTGGAAAAGTGAAAAAGGTAACCTGTGGTATCGGTGGCTTTGGCCCCTCCCCGGTTATTCCCGAAGCACCCATCCCAACAGAGATGGACTGGGATAAATGGCTTGGCCCTGCCCCCAAGGTTCCCTATCGAGCACTTCCGGAAATGCGGAAAGGTTACGGTGGCGGCGTCCCACTTTACAGTAACTGTCATTATGCATTCCGAAATTGGCATGCCTATTCCGGGGGCAAGCTAACCGACTGGGGTGCTCATCACGTCGACATCGCTTGCTGGGCGCTTTCTCCAAAGAACAAGGGTTCTGAAGATCGCGCGTCGGTTCAAATGCGAGCAAAAAAAGTCACGCCGCTCGATTACGAATTCGACGTCGCCTACGACAAAAACGGCTATCCGTTGGTCGATAACAAATATGACATCGCCATTAAATACAACATTAAAGTTGACATGCTTGATGGCGTCGAACTTTTAGTTACCAATGAAGGCGACAATGGCATTTTGTTCGAGGGCACCAAAGGAAGATTCTTTGTGAACCGGGGTAAAATCGTCGGTAAGCCTGTCGAAGACTTGGCCAACAATCCGCTTCCGGCAGGTGCCGTTGAGGATGTTTACGGTGGACCGGTACCGGAAAACCACACACTCAATTTTATTGAGGCCATCAACAATAAGGTCGAACCCATCTCAGATGTTAAGACTCACAATCAAATGCTCGAAATTTGCCACCTCGCCAATATTGCGATGCGTCTCGGTCGACCACTCGATTGGGACCCCAACAAGCGTGAAGTGATTGGCGACGAACAGGCCAATTCATTTCTGTCGCGCGAAAACCGCAAAGGTTTCGAGATCAATATGTAAATCTCGTTTCCAATCCACGGTTGAAACGATTGCAAATTGCACGTCATTCTGGACGGACATTTGAACAAGATTTACCGCATTTTCTAGCAACAGCTCTCGACAATTATTTGTCGAGAGCTGTTTTATGTGATTTGAAGGCAAACCGAGGGCAAATCGTTGGAGAGCTCAGCCCCAAGGGTTCGACCACCCCAAACCGCTGCATTCTTCCAAGACTAAAATGGATTGCCG
>JAALLA010000187.1 GCA_011087765.1 Pirellulaceae bacterium | reverse complement strand
CCCCCCCCCCCCCCCCCCCCCCCCCCCCCCGCCCCCCCCCGCCCCCCCCCGCCGCATCCGAGGCAGGAGATGCCGCGGCCACCGCCTTCTGTGATGGATTCTCCGAAACAGACTCTTTCATAGGTGCGTCTTTAGGTGGATCGGGAGCTCCTTCCGAGGGAGTCTTTATTGCATCGGACGCGCCGGTTGTTGGAACATTCTGGGGGCTACCGGCAGGGGGAGCTCCGCCTTGATTTGGCGGAATTGGTAAGTTCGGAAACGATAAATTCGGCCTTCCCGCAGGTGCGCCACCAACCGGGGCTGGTTTCGTTTTCACTAAATCACTTCTCTTCGATTGGAGTGTACTTAGGTTTTCGGCGCTGATGACATAATACCAGTCGCCGAATCGTTCGTTCAATTCTGCAACCAGTTTTTTACCTTCCGTAATCTTATCCTGAAACTCTTTGGTTTCAGTTTCGAACCGAGTCTTGGCAAGTTCGTAATCAAGTTTCAAACTTTCGAACGCCAAAAGGTCGGTATCATATTTAATAAACGCAGGATCCCGCTCAGGCGTGGTTTCACCCGGCGGCTTTTCCGCCGGATCATCGCCCGATTCCGCCGGCTTTCCAGAACCCGTTTCAGTTGAGTCTGGTTTCGTTGCTGGCAAATAACCTGCTGGCTTTTCAGGCACGACTGGTTCGACTGGTGGCACCGGTTTTTGAGAAATCAAACTCTCGTCAAAAGAGACCCGGATCATCATGAATCTATCTTGATTTTGAACCTCAGGTTCCGCACCAGCCCCTTCTGATTCGGCCCCTTCTGATTCGGCTCCTTCTGATTCGGATCCTTCACCTTCCTCTTTGCCCGAGCCAATTTCAATTTCAGTTTCTTGGCCTTCATAGGTAGCACCTACGCTAAGCGTGTACAGCACACCTTGATCCGTGCCGATTGAAATATCTCCATTCTGGGAAACTAATTCCATTTTCTCAGCGGTGCCGGCAAGGTTGAATCCCTTTTGATCAAGTTCACTCTGCAATTGCTGAATCGCCTGGGCAAGCCCCTGTTTATCCGTTTCGAATTCGGGCTGGAGGTTCAATTTTAGATCGGGAGTTAAAAGAAAAAATCCTTTATATTTTGATTTTGGACGAACACCTGCAATTTTAAGCTGATCGAACACGGCCAACATTTCAGTTATTTTGGCCGTCTCCAACTCTTCAACTTCGGTAATTAACCCATCGAGCTTCCATGCTTCTGTATTGGATTCGCGATTGATCTCAACTTTATCTCCTTGAGCCTTAAACAGTGCTTTATTTGGAGACAGTGGATTGGATTGATCTTCTTCCAAAGAATAATTATCGATCGTAACAGCAGTAACCAAATTCGGATCAATTCTGAGAAGATCAGGATCAATCCAATCTGAAAATTTCGTGGAGAGATCGATTTTGAGTTTGACTTTGTACGTTTGCTGTTCTTCAGGATTCCGAACAAAATAGTACTTCTCTCCCGAAGAGTTTCCGAATGGTGCCTCCGCGCCAGTAAGCACAACGTCACCAGCTTCCTTTCCAATAATTAGATCGACAACGACTTCGTCGTCCGCACCTTTGAGGGTGATCCGTTTGCCTACCCCTTCTGGATCTTCAATGTCATCTGCCAAAGGATCGAGCACCCCGAGTTTCGCATGCTCATTACTCAGTCGCCCGGCTAGAGACTCCCGAACGATCCCCATGACCGAAGAAGCCGTCGTCGCTAGACGATCCGCCGCTTCAGCAGGATAGTCATATTCCGATGGGATTCGCCACAATCCATTTTGATTGTTGACTTCGAACCGTTCCAGTCTGCCCGATTCTGTATCAACGGCGGAGACCATTAATGACTGCGCCTGAGAAGCAGAGTCAAAGTTTTCGAAAAACGGCTCACCTACCAATTCAAAATCTTTAGAATCAGACGGCTGATTCATGAAATGGCTTCCCAACGCAGCAGCGGCAAGCACTCCGGCGAAGATTAAAAATGTAAAAGTTGTTTTTATCTCATTCATCGTATCAACTCAAAATCGAATTTGTTGTTCTAACACTGCCAATCGAAAGACGGGCACTAATTAAAATGAACTAAGAAACGCATCTAAACACGCCGGTTCGCCGCAATGCCTTTTTCCTCGTTTACTTTTCGGAACCAGAGAACCATAATTCCAAGGAACAGGGCAGGGAGGGGGGCCGAGAGAATCGACAAGTACCTCGCCTTGTTCTCCAACCCCGATATCTGTTGGCTTTCCCGAGTATCCAATTCCGCAATCGTTTGCTTTAAGTCCCGATCCAGCCTTTTCTTTTTCAGGTCAAATCGCCGCTGCGAATCCGAAGCTTCCTGCGATGTCCGCTGAAGCTTCTCGAAGAAACCGATATTAGCGTCTTGCTGAATTTCTTTATTAGCGTCCTGGAGCTTTTTCTGTTCTTTCTCCAATTCGGATAGCATTTCCTTTTCAGCGGACTCCTGCTTAAGAGCACGTTCGGACCGGAATTCTTCAATCACGCTTTCTAACTTTTCCAAGGTTCGGGGGGTGGCCCGGCGATTACGGAGGGCAACAAAATCCTCATTCCCGGCCAGAATATCAATCGAGTTCTGGAGCAATGACAAATTGTCCAATTTCTGACCTAAAGCTTCCTGTTGCGAATAGTACAGGTCAGATACAAAATCCATATCGGCAATCACAACCACATCGATCCCATTTTCACCACCGCCGGTCACTCGGGCAGCAACCACTTTCTCCTCGTCGTCCAGACGGGTGGAGGGAAACGGCTCTAAGACTTTTAATGGATCCATCGTGATTTGACTGGTAGCGGGTTGCGTCTCTTTCGTAATTCGTCCGGTTCGCGGGTCAAGCATTTGGCTCGTTTGCACGGGAGTCTTCGTTAAACGATCCCATGGCGTTGAACCGGATTGGGTGCCAAGCGAAACGAGCGGAGTGAAATCAAAAGCACTATCGGCAGATTTTGAAATCGATCCGGGATAGAACATCAATAGCTCTTTGAGCCCGCTTGAAATTGGCTGACTGGCATCAAAAGCATTGTTATCACCTCGGTTTCGAATAAACACAAATGCCTTATCCTGCGGGCCATAATATTCCGGCCAACGGGTGCCGATATATTCGGGCCATGTTGGCTTAAATCCAGGATGAGGGTCATCCACGCCCCACGCGGCAGCACCGCTGTTCCATTTGACACCAATTGTCTTCATCAATTTAGACGCCGTACCGCCATCAGATTTTGGCATCTGAGAACTTGCGAGGATTTGAGAATACGGAGACTGACTGCCAACGCGAGGTTGACTGGGGGCATTCAGAACACCAATCGAAACCGGATTCTGGAAAGTCCAAAAGAAAGGCAGGGGATCCGTCAAAAGAATAGTCGGATTCCCAGCTTTAATATAGCTAATTAAATTAGCCATCGAAGGTTCATCGAGACTGCTCGGATCGGCAACCAGCAACACATTTGGCGCCTTTTTGACGGACTTCTTATCCGCCTTCTCTTCATTCGTCTTCAGCTCAGACTCGCCTTCGGCAGGTACATAACTCCCCAGTTCATCAGCACCAATCTGTTTAATCTTGAATTGCTTCTCGAGCTCCTCCAGTGTCCGGGCGTAGGACCAGGGAATCCGTCGCCCTTCGATTTCAGGACCACCGAAATGAGCATCCGTGTCCAAAATCCCAAGCGTAATTTGCTTACTTTTATCTACAGTAGAAGCCAATGAACGACTCAACTCATACTCAATCGACGCATCATCGTTAATAAACGGAAGTGTTACATCGCCAAGCGAGCTGGATACGGTAGCGCCGAGATAAACCTGTTGCTCAACGGTCTTTCCACCAACCTCTGAACGATCATCTTCGGGTTCGACGCCTAGCTGTTGCGCCTCCAGCGCGGCATCACTGTCGGGCTGAACATCGACAAACCGAACATCTACATTATTTCCGCCATATTCGCTGTACTGACGGAGCAATCCTTCGAGTTGCTTTTTGACGTTGACGTATTTCCGTGGCACATCTTCACTAATAAAAGCTTGGACGGTTACCAGGCGGTCATCGGCCTTGGCTTGTTCCAACGTATCAACCGTAGCCTGATCGAGAGTAAACAACCGTTCGGCGGTCAGATCAACCCGCGACCAAACGCTGGAAATCGCATTGTTACTAAGAAAAGCAACAGAGACCAACGCAACTCCCAGAGAGACAGCGCGCACAAAGTACTGCCCCGCCAAACCGAATTGCTGACCCCGACTCCAGTGGCGTTTGCTAATAACAATCAAATTCAGATACAGCATGAAGACCGTCAAAGAGATAAAATAAACGATGTTGCTTAGGGGAATTAATCCGAGGGTAAAGTCTCGCAAATTCCAGCTAAACCCAAACCGCTCAATTCCAACCCAACCGGTAAAGTAATACCCAATCAAAACCGGGATCGCACACAGGAGGGATCCCAAGACAAACGCTACGGTCGCACTTCCCGTCAACGAAGAGGCAAACATCCCCACCGAGAGCAAGGCTAAACCAGCTAACCAATAGCCGATGTAAGTCGAGACAATTACTCCGACGTCAGGGTTACCCAAGATTTCCAGGACCACCACCTGAGTCAACGAGAATAACAATGCAACCGTATAGACGGCAGCTACGGACAAATACTTGCCCATTAAAATATCAAAATCAGACGCCGGCAATGTAAACAGAATCGAATCCGTCCCCTGCCGTTTTTCATCAGCCCATACCGACATCGTAATGGCCGGAATGAAAAACAATAATAACAATGGGAAGTACAGGCTTAACTGATCCAACGTCGCCTGGTTGTCAGCAAAAAATTGCGGACTAAAAGCCATTGCTGCGCATATCGTCACAAAGACAACAATGAATAAATACCCCAGAGGGCCGGAAAAATATTGCTTTACGTTTCGACCAAATACAGCGGAAACAACGTGCCATCGGAACATGTCGTGTTTACACTCCAACCAAAAACATTAAACGAAAAATTACTTATCAACCCCCAACTCGGCGGCGACAAAACAACAATAGCTCAGAACTCTATTTCGCAGCCGGCTCCGGCTGTGATTGAAATCCTGTTAACTGATGAAATTTCTGTTCCATCGCATCCCGAACACCCATCTCAGAAATCGATTCATCGAACACCAACCGCCCCTGGTCAATCAGAACGACCCGACTGCATAGGAACTCAACTTCTTGCAAAATATGCGTCGACAGCAGAACTGTTTTCGACTCACCCAACTCGCGAATCAAATCCCTAATTCCAACGAGTTGATTGGGATCCAGGCCACTTGTTGGCTCGTCGAGAATCAGCACATCAGGATCGTGCAAAAGGGCCTGCGCCATTCCAACTCGTTGCCGAAATCCACGTGAAAGTTTGCTAATCGGTTTGTTCCAGACCTCACTGAGGTCACATTTTTCAGCGACGAAATCCATTCGATCCCGTTTTACTTCAGCACTCAGTCCACGGGCCCGCCCCAAATAGGACAGCGCACTTCGCGGGGTCATCTCTTCGTACAACGGACCGTTCTCCGGCAAATAACCAATATGTTCACTGCCTTGTATACGATCCTTTTGCATGTCAAAACCAGCAATCGCAACGGTCCCCTTGGTCGCCGCTAAGAACCCGGTAAGCAACTTCATCGTCGTTGATTTTCCGGCACCATTAGGGCCAAGAAATGCGCAGACCTGCCGCCGGGGGACCGAAAACGTGACATCATTCACCGCGGCGAAGGGTCCGTAATACTTACATAGCCCAACCGCCTCAATCATTACTTCGCTGTCCCCCACTGGCTCCGACTGGGGTAATTTATCTTTAGTCATTGTTATCGCTGATCCTGGAGTTAACTAACGACGAGGAAAGAATTCAAGGTATTGGAACGAACGCAATGCCCCGTTCCAATCCCATGATTTTATAAAATCCTAGATAGATTCAAATACCAGTGTGGGAATCAAATCGCAAATACAACGTAATATTTTTGCCATGCCCAGCGTTCTGACTTAATCCGCGAACTCAGGGAGGTTGTCGGGATCTAACTTAATTAAAAGATTCTCGGAATTCGCCCACAGCAGTTATCAAATGCCCAGCATCGGGATTTGGCAAGCGTTGAGGTGATGGGCCAGGACTAGGCGACGGGCCTGGACATTAATAACCCCTGGCCGACCTCTTCGAAGCCGAGCTTACGAAAGACCCCAATCGCAGGCTGATCCGACTCGCGTGTTTGAGCTTCCACGAGACCAACACCCTGCTGCATCAAATGGCGTAAAGCCTCGCCCACGAGAAACGTCGCAATTCCACCACGTCGCAATTCTTCGGGCACATTGAGATCGTGCATGCCGCGAGCCATGACTCCGTATCCACTGGCCAGCGGCTGCATATCCCAGAACTGAACGCTACCACAGACATTCTGGTTGGCCTTATCATAAACACTGAAGCGGTCCCGTTCCGCCATTCCCAACGTACAGCTTTCCCACCAAGATGATTCCATCGGGTCGGCGACGGCGTTAATCTGATACCGCCGTCGAAGCGACATCTGCTCTCGATCGACAAACGTCCGAAACCCAGTCAAACGCCGTTCCATGACTATAATCTTATCATCCACCTCAAACCCCCGGCGCTGGGCAGCAGACACCGCCAACTTATCGTCGACAAGTAAACCCGGAATTTGACTCCCTCCGTACAATCCCATGTAAAAGGGCGCGAAGGGAAAATGAGAACCGAAGTGAACTCGTGTTGCTCCGGCTTCGCCAAGGTACTGAAGCGCACGATCAAGCAATTGATCGGCAATCTCTTCCTGTCGCTCACCGGGAACCACTTTTAAAACACTGACCACACCAGTTCCATGATGCAAATCCGACAACTCGGAATTAGCAGCGAACCCAGCATGAACAAATCCCAGCGGTGTCGTGCGATTCTCCTCTTGCAAAACGGCCATTATCAAACCGCGCGAATCAAAATACGGCTTGCCGAACACCTGATGGTCAAGCAACGTTCGATTGATGTTGGAAATCTGACCACGAAACGCAGGTTGTTGTCGCCAGATATCAACGATCCAGGGAGAGTCAGTATTGAGGAAGCTACGATACTCAATCACGGCAAAGTCGGTCTTTTATCTCGTTTTAAAAATCTAAGTAATCCGTGGCACCACTTTTCAAGCTTAGCCGCTTGCTTCACCAGAAGATACACGGGTCAGACCATTGAGAAAAATTTTCTACATAAAATTAATGGCACGGCGTGAGTCCTACGCCGCATTTTCCAACGCTTGTTTTTGCTTCCTCGTCCTCCGAACTGGTTTTTCTTTCCACCTCCGATGAACCCACCAATATTGCTCGGGAAATTCATGGATCGCATCGGCAAGACGATCGTTGTACCACTGGGTTAATTGAGTGACATCCTGCAACTCGTCCTGCATATCCAACGGGTCCGCAACTCCAGTACATCCAATCTCGTAATGCAGCGGTCGATCAGTCTGTTTGCAATATGAGACCATCATCGGCGCATTGCCCGACAGTGTGAACAAAGCAACCGCTTTGTGACACGAGGCCGCCCTCCCTAAAAAATCGACCCAGCACCCCTTAGTTCCAGCATGCTGATCACCAAGAATCCCAAGAATTCCCCCACTGTCTATGACTTCCTGAATGGCAACTGCCGATCCATCTTTGGGTAAAATGAATTGACCATTGCGTCCGCGAAACTTGTTAATAAATTCATCTAAGTATGGGTTGTCAAGTTTTCTGGCCACCGTGTAAGAAGGCATCCCAAGCAAACCGGTAATGAAGCCACCCATCTCGAAATTCCCTAAATGGCCGGAAACGGCAACCAAGGGGCGATAATCAATCAGATAGTTTGTCATCTGCACTTTATCGCGAATATAAACATGACGTCGCCAATTAGAGTCATGTATTTTCCGGGGCGCCTGGGCAATCTCGCAACCCATCAGAAACAAGTGATACCACATCTTACGGGACATCTCACGGCGTTCATCCAGAGGCATCTTGGGGAAAACACCTAAAATATTTTCATCAATCACCTTCCGGCGAAATTTCAGGAGATCATTAGCCAGCCACGCCAAACCACGGCAAAAACGAGCGCATGTTTCGATCGGCAACACTTGAACGATGCTCAAGATCAATTGCAACGCCAGATATTCGGCGAAAGTTCGTAACTGCATTCCATTGCCTAAATTGTTTTCGATCGGCCTCAATTGTCGCAGTTATCTAAATTTTCGAAAAGAGAAATCGCGGACAAATCCCTGTATAAATTCGACAAATAAAACATTTTCCCAAAGAAAATGAAGCGTCTGCGACTGTCACGTCCTTTAAGCGCAACCAAAATTCGCCCCTGTTTTCTTAGTTTCGCTGACGTCTAACATTCGACAACTTATTTTCGAGTGTTAAAACTATGTCCACGACTCTTTCCAACGATCATAACGAAGGACGATCCACCGCATTAGTTGATACCACAGATAAACCATTAACGCCGCGGTCATCAAATCAAGAATTAGATTTCCCCAATTCCATTGGCGCGTCTCTGA
>JAALLA010000186.1 GCA_011087765.1 Pirellulaceae bacterium | reverse complement strand
TGTGGAGTGAAGCCGCAGCTAACAACCGCCAAAAAATGTGCGAGGCGATCCGGAAAGAGTTTTTGTCGATCGTAAATTGGTGGCGGCAGTTTGCTGCGCATGAAGTGATGGCCGTTGATGCAGTCGATGCCGACGACATTTTTCAAGCCGCTGAACTGGTCGCCGATGCCCTGAGTCTTTGGCAAGCGGGCGGCGCTGCGGCAGGGGACATCGAATTCTGGGCCGAGCACGCCGAGCTTTTTGATTCCCCGAAGGCCTACGCGCTGGTCATCGATGCTTTAATGCAACGCTCCGATTACACAACATCGACTGCCCTCTTAGTACACTGGATGAGCCAAGCCGACTACATCCCACTGCAACTCGGTGACAGCTCTTTTCACCAACTCGTCTACCGCTGGGTAACAGAACAAAAAAATCTACTAAACACGAACACCCCCGAAGAACTTCCCCCCGAAGACATATGGAACCGATTGCGTAAGTTTTACGATTTCATCGAAGCCAACGCGGGTTTTTATTGGGACGTGCCAAAATTTGAGGTCAACCGGCAAACGAATCGCCCCACCTCACGAGAACAATACCTTGACGAAGTCGAGGGCGAAGACAGCTATGACGATGGCGACGAAACGGATGACGGAGAGGATCTTTTCCGACACGCTTACGACGATGTCACCTACACCGACACCACCAACGACGGTAATGAAGGAGAAATCTTTGAGGGAAACACGAACTCCGATGAAGATTTAGAAGCGGAAGTCGATCGAGTCCTCGACAGACTCGAATTCCTCAACACTGTTTCAGAGTACTGGAGCGTAGCGGCAACGATCCCACTACCAGTAATCTCTCGCGAGCAACTCACCGACAAAATAACGGATCGGCTTAAAAAGCGGCGAGACATTATTAACAATTGGATAACGCAAGCCGCAAAAAACCGAAAACAGCTTCTCGAGCTTCTCGAGTCGATTAACCAGTACCGCTTGCCGACACTGGGTTCGGACCACGACTCAATGCTGCTGTACGACCAACATCGACTCTGCCGGGACTCCCTTTTAGACTTGACGATCAGTACCTGTATCGAAACAGAAAACGCGATCAGGATGCTCGCTGCTGTCATTAAAGCAGTGGACTATCTTGTGGATGAGACTGAGTTTCCGAAGATCGATTCTTCCACAACAGAATCCCCAACGACTGCCCCGCCAAACTCGGACGATCTGGCTGAATCACCGACCGATTCGGGGACAAGCGATTCGGGAACAAGCGATTCGCCAGCAGGTGAAGAGACCTTCGTGAATGGCAGCGCACCGGTTGTCTTCGCCTACGCCGCGATCCTGATGCAAAACGCAGAATTAGTGATCAACAACTTCCCGGCGCTAACCAATTATCTTCAAAAAGAATCGCTTCTCTATGTACCGCTTTCCAAAGGGGGAGATCCTGCGGCAATCGTCCGAGCCCGAGTTGTGCAAACAGCTATCCTCGACCTCTTGCAGAGAATGCCGGCGCTCGGCCTGATGACCGAGACATTTGAATTGACCCAAACGACACTCCGAATGGAACGCGAAAATCCGATTGGCCGTGGAGCGGTTACCGAGTTTGACGAAATCTTCGAAGTTGCCTTCACTTCCATGGTCCACGTCCTCGTGCAGGCAAATGAGAAAATTCGCGATCGCAGGATCGAAGAAGGGGAAGAGAAAAAGTCAGTTGTCGATGAAACTCAAACCAACCTGTTTGAGTGTACTGAGATGCTTACCGAATGCATGTTGATGCTGTGGCTCGACCACAGCCGAACCTTGCGACTAAGCGTATTGGAAAAAGTACACGACGCGCAGGCCTGGGAACGAATGGTTGCCTTTATTCAAACTTATGGTCGTGGCCTGTTCACTCAGCAATTCCTGCACCTTGGAAACATCCGCGCCATTCTCCATCAAGGCGTAGATCGCTGGTTAACCGAGGTGCAAAAATCAGGAACTGCCGTGGACTTGAGGTTGTTCGACGAACTGGAATTAGCATTACCGCGTGAGAAAGCTGTTCGGTATCTCAGCCTGATTCTTGAGAGCGTCATTGAAAATTACAACGAGTACCGAGATTACAACACGACTACCACACAATCGGACAACGGCGAATCACTGCACATGTTCCTTGATTTCCTGAGGTTGCGCAGCCGTTATGACCGAGTGTGCTGGAACTTAAAACCTGTCATTTGGGCTCATCAGATTTTGGTAAATGATCAGGAGAATGGTGTCGCCAGAATGTGGCGACGATCACTCACCGAACGAGTCGGACCTGAAGCCGACAAATACCTGAAGATTCTCGAAGACTTGAGAAGCAAGTACTCGATCCGAATGGAGTCAGTCTCGAGGAGACTCGAAGGAAAATTCGCCCATCAAATGCAAATTGACCGCCTGAAAGCCCTTGTCGCCCCGGCGATGAAAGATCCCCACAACCGCAAGTCGGCAAGGGTGTTCGAGTTACTAAACCATGAGGCCAAAGCATTTGCAAGATCCACGATGGGGGTTGGGGTCGATTTGCCGGCTTGGCTGGCAGCACTTGAAAGCGAAGTTCAACTTAATTTATTGCCCTCACGAACGCCCTCCACCAGCAACAACCTGACAGTAACTCCCCCGACACCGTGTATTTCTGAACTGCGCGCGCAGCTTGAAAAATTAACGCAGGCAAAAGACTAAGTCTTCTCTGTTCGTTTTACGATATCTTTCGACGCAAGATTTTCATTGGACTCGCCCACCCGCTACACTTGAAGGCACTCTCGTACGATTGAGCCACTCCTTAAGTCCCAACTTGTTTCACTGAGACAAATTATGCGCCAGCTATTTTTGTGTACTTCATTTTCGATTCTCCTTCTGCTGCTGGCTGCGCCGCAAAGCTTGCTTGCCGAAAAACCAAATATCATCTTCATCCTGGCAGACGACTCCGGCTTTTCAGATCTTGGATGCTATGGCAGTGAAATCCAAACACCACATCTTGATGGCCTCGCCAAGAACGGCCTCATGTTTACCCAGTTCTACAATACGGGGCGCTGCTGGCCGACCCGGGCAGCTTTAATGTCGGGCTACTATCCTCACATGGTGCATCGCGACAAGCTCCCCGATTTAAACGTCGTCGGAGGTAATCGCGGTGCTCGCCAGCCATGGGCCCGACTCTTACCAGACTTCTTGAAACCGCATGGGTATCGGAATTACCACAGCGGCAAATGGCACATCGATGGCAAGGTACTCGCCGCTGGATTTGATCGCTCGCTGGACATGCGAAACCAAGGAAACTTCTTCACCGCAAAAGGGAATACGGTCAACGACCAACCGGTCAAAATCAACAGCGACGAAAGAGATTATTACGCCACGACCGCAAATGCAGATCACGCGATTGCCTGCCTTCAAGAACATGCGGAAAAACATGCCGACCAGCCTTTTTTCCATTACATCGCATTCATTGCCCCCCATTTCCCACTTCATGCAAAACCCGAGGATATCGAAAAATATGCAGATCAATACTTAGCCGGCTGGGACCAAATGCGAGCCGCAAGATACCAACGACAACTCGATCGAAAACTCCACAAGACAACCTTGTCGAAACTCGAACCTGAAATAGGGCCTCCCTATAAATTTCCTGACGCCTTCAAAAAATTGGGGAACGGTGAAATTGACCACCCTGCCAATTGGAATGACCTAACGGCCGAGCAAAAAAAATTCCAAGCCACTAAAATGGCGATCCACGCCGCAATGGTGGATCGCATGGATCATGAAATCGGCAGGATCCTAAATCAGCTCAAGACAATGCAAGCCTTCGACAACACACTGATTTTTTTCGCATCGGACAACGGTGCGAGCGCAGAAATAATGGTGCGAAATGGTGGACACGACCCGCTTGCAGCGCCTGGCAGTGCCGCGTCCTATTTATGTCTTGGACCGGGGTTCTCGAGTGCCTGCAATACCCCTTTTCGACGGCACAAGACCTGGGTGCACGAAGGAGGAATCAGCACGCCTTTGATCGCTCATTGGCCCGCAGGAATTCCCTCACGTGGCGAACTTAGAACCACGCCCTCACACGTTATCGATATCGTGCCCACCATCCTCGATGTGCTCGAAATCAAAAAACCTGAAAAATGGAACGGCGAGGCTATCCCTCCAACGCCCGGGAAAAGCTTGCTACCAGCGTTCTTCAACGACGTCACCATCCAACGCGATTCACTATGGTGGTTCCATGAAGGAAACCGAGCCATTCGCGTCGGCGACTTCAAACTCGTCGCCGCGAAGAACGATCCCTGGGAACTCTACGACCTAAGTGACGACCGAGCTGAATCAAAAAACCTTATCACTCAATATCCCGTTAAAGCCGCCAACCTTAAAGCGCAGTGGGAAAAACAGTTAAGACAAATTAGCGAGATTGCGATTTTGACAGCGCCAAAGAAGAAGTCAGAAAAGAATCGCGAAAGAAAAAAACCAGCCGTCAAGAAACCACTTGAATGATTTACCAGCCCATGAATGGCAGTCTAGTCTTAAGAAGGGCGAACCAAAATTGCAGGAAAGCAGATTTAGCTTACGGGAACTAGAACCTCTCCACGACCGCCACGCAAAAAATCTCCATGGAAGAGATCAAACTCAGTATCCAATTGCGATAAGTCCACTTCAAAATCTGGGTGCGTTTGTCTTAACCAGTTCGTTATTAAAGAAACCGCAGGCATCCTAAACCTTCCCCCCTGGCGGAAACTAGGTGGCAATGCATCAGCCAGGCCTCCTCCAAGGACAATGGTTCCCCGTTTCATTTCTGCCCCGACATGTGCCCCGGATTTACCGAGCACAACCAACGTACCGGCACGCATCGACCAACCTAATAAATCCCCGGCATCCCCCCCCACGACGAGCATGCCGCGACGCATCGATTCTCCAGCACCTTTACCCACATCACCTCGCACTAAAATCGTGCCTCGATTCACCCCGACTTTTGAACCGGGCAACGCCGCCCCGGCGGAGTCACCGGCATTCCCTTCGACAACGATTACCCCTCCCGTCATCTCTGTTCCGACGTGATTCCCCACATTCGCCAGCGACCGGATTTTCCCACCCGACATCTTTAGACCGACACGATTCCCCGTATCGCCGCAAATCTGTATGACTCCCGATCCCATTTCCATTCCAATGCCATGGACGTTTTTGAGAAAGCCATCAAAAACAACAGTTTCAGTTTGGTCCATTGCACCGGAAACGCTAAACAACTCACCCAACGCAATCATTTCGTTACCGCACGCGACCATTAATGATTTGATTTGGCCGGTGGTCTGCCCTCGCAGCAACCCGGGAATAATTCCGTTTGCCTCGATAGAGATGTTATTTTCGACTTGCTGGGTAAGCGTGAGAGCCATAGGATGCCTTAGACAGATCAGCTAGTTTGATTGACTGGACGCGGGCGATTACCGCCTATCTTAAACTGCACTTTTCACTCCTCCAACATGCCTAAACCTCTTCATCCCGAATCTAGCTTAGGCGCAATTGTCCTCTGTGGAGGCAAAAGTACGCGACTTGGCATTGATAAAACGCAGCTCATTTTTCACGGGCAAACATTTTTAGAACGCGTGGTTTCCCAGGTTGAGAAGGTCTGCCATCCTGTAATTCTCGTCGGAGACGCTGACTTCAGCCAACATCAGCTTCCGCCTAATGTCCAATGGGCAACCGACGAAAATCCGAACTGCGGTCCACTGGAAGGAATCCGCGTCGGCTTGGCGAAACTGGCCCCACAAGCCGACTTTGCATTCGTCACGAGTTGTGATGTGCCTTTAATCAAGCCGGAACTAATTCGTTTCCTGTTTCATGAGATTTCTGATCACGAAGGCGTTGTCCCCGTTTCAGAAGAACGTATTTTTGGAATGACCGCCATTTACCGAACAAAACTTCACGGACTGATCGACCAGAGAATCCGGACCGGACAACTGCGAGTGTCCGAGTTGGCCACCTCGTTTCAAACTCGACAAATAACAGTTGATCTACTACGTGAGATCGACTCCGAGCTCGATTCGATGACAAACATCAACTCGGCAATTGACTACTTTAACCTTCTGAAGCGGTTCGGCCTGGAGCTGTCTCCGGAACTTCAAACCCGCCTTAAAGATAAAACCTAATCCTTACCAAAATTCCCGAGGAATCCGAATTCGGACACGATTTTGGCAAAAAAAACCGCACTGCTGAAGCCAGCAGTGCGGCATGTAAAAGATACTCCGAATGAAGATAGCGATGGGAGTCGCTGGGAGAAAGATGTAAGCCGGGCGTGCTAAGCACAAGCCGTTTTATGACCTAGATCTACCCTAAAATTGGTCCCTCAGCCGTCAAGTTTCGGAGATATCCTGTCTCGTTAAGTCATTCGAATAACCGGTAAAGAAATACCCAAACAACGTAATTTTATAATTCAAAATTAATTCGCGTAATTTAGCTTCTGCGAACCACTAATTTATCGTCCCACGAACCAAACAAAAATCAAGGTAAGTTTTGAAAAGAATAACAACTTACCAGGTTAACGCCCGCGGCAGCAATTTATAGGAAATCCATCGACACGAGTCGATAGACAACACGTTAAGAAATTAAAATTTTAGGACAAATACTAGCGATTTATTATTTGTCAATAATTTCCTTTATCTGACCGGCTTAGGACCAATATTTGCTAGACACTCGTTAACCCTGACCAGTTCCAACTTACACCTTACAACTTAAACCACCTGCGGCCGGCACGTAACATGATTCGGCATAGTCCATCACCATCCGGTCAGAACTAAATCGCCATGCCAAGGTTCTAATCGAATTAATCATTCGCCGGATCCATTCGCGGGGAAGGCCATCAATGTCCCGATGATAAAACATTGGGACGACTTCGTTTTCAAGAACTTCGTAAAGAGACTCGCAATCACGACCGTCGGTGATCTCATCAGAAACATGCGAAGCTCCTTTCCCAATCGCAAAACCGTTTGCACCATCGAATGCCTCTGCCCACCAACCATCGAGAATGGATAAATTAAGGCCGCCATTCAGGACGACTTTCTGGCCGCTGGTGCCGGAAGCCTCCAACGGTCTTCTCGGATTATTGAGCCACACATCAACTCCCTGGATTAAGTGGCGACAAACATTGATGTCATAGTCTTCTACAAAGGCAACACGATTTCGAAAACGGGGATCCTTTCGCAAATTGGCGACGGTCTGAATGAAGTGCTTTCCGGGTTCATCTTTGGGATGCGCTTTGCCAGCAAATACAATTTGCACAGGACGATTAGGGTCATTGAGAATCCGATCGATGCGATCCAAGTCATTGAAAATAAGATTTGCTCGCTTGTACGTCGCAAACCGCCTTGCAAAACCCAGCGTCAAAATATTCTGATCAAACATTGTTCTCGACAACTCAACCGATGAAGCATCCTCACCCCGCCGTTGACACTGACTCGCCAATCGACGACGCACGAATGAGATCATTCTCCCCTTCAGAGTATTATGGATTTCCCACAATTCCCCCGGATCAACATCATGTATATTCTTCCAAACTTTGGGCTCACCCACGCGGTCCATCCAACGACTTGGAAAATGTTTATTAAACAGTGTTCTCATCTGAGGGGCTAACCACGACTGAGAATGGACTCCATTGGTAATATGGCCGATCGGACAATCCTCTTCCGCACGCCACGGCCAAAGATGCGCCCACATGCGTCGTGAAACACAGCCATGCAACTGACTCACTGCATTCGCGGTACGCGATAATTTTAGTCCAATAACCGTCATGCAAAACAACTCCTCGTTGTCTTGCGGATCGATCCGTCCCAGACTCAACAATTGTTCGTAGGATATCCCTAATTGATCCCGCAGCGGCCCTAAATGCTCTTCGACCATATCGGAATGAAAGCGATCATGCCCGGCAGGAACCGGAGTGTGCGTTGTAAAAACGGTTTGAGAAGCAACTTCTCGAAGTGCATTTTCAAAGGTAAGCCCGTCATCCTCCATTCGCTGGCGAATCACTTCTAACGGCCCAAAAGCACTGTGACCTTCGTTCAAATGGTAAACACCAGGGTCAATGCCAACTGCTCTCAGGGCTTTGACTCCGCCAACACCAAGTACTAATTCCTGCCGAATCCTGGTCCGTTCATCTCCCCCGTAAAGGCGACTGGTTAGCTGGCGATCATCGGGAAGATTCTCTTCGATATTGCTGTCGAGTAGAAAGAGCCGGACGCGACCTACCTGAATCTCCCAAACCTTCGCCCAAATAGCGCCCAACCGATTGTCAATCTTAACGACCACGGGTTCGCCCGCTGGATCACAAGCCTCTCGAATCGGCAGTGTATCGACCTTCGTGTCAATGTACTCCTCGCTTTGCCGCCCATCGTGGTCCAGATGTTGGCGGAAATAGCCCTGTGCATAAAACAAACCAACGGCAACCAGAGGAAGGCCAAGACTACTGGCGCTCTTGATATGATCGCCCGATAAAACTCCAAGCCCTCCTGAGTAAATTGGCAAGGATTCATGAATCCCAAACTCAGCAGAAAAATAAGCGACCGGCTTAGCTCCCAATACC
>JAALLA010000185.1 GCA_011087765.1 Pirellulaceae bacterium | reverse complement strand
CTCAGACTGCCGAAATTGATAGCGAGGGCATTGAGCACCATGTCAGTTCAAAAACCCTTACTGCAATGAAACGTTTTCTAACGAAATGATAGGCTCCAGTTTGCAGCGCGACGAACTGATGATTGCTGGCTGAGAGATCTGCAGAACCGCATCCGTTCGTTGTACCGATGGTCTTGCCAGTGGCTAATCTAGTGTCGGGGCTGAGTGTGATTTTTTTTGCGGTTGATAGGTCTAGCCCTTTTAGTCGCTTGTCACCGGCGAACTCTTGAGCTTGAGTTGGCGTGAAAAAGAAGATCATCAATAGAACGATGGTTATGTGAAAATTTGATGCGCCAATTTTGTAGGCAAGTTGTTTGACATTGTTGTTCTTTTTCATTTCTTGATTTTGGCGGTTTGCCAAACGAGGGTGTACTTGTTTGAATCATACAGCAAGTGAAGTTGTTGCCCTTTTTATGTGGACGCAACCGTGAAGAGTTAATCTTGTGGAATCAGTTTTTTAGGGGATTTTGATCTTTGCGACCGCGTCGTCTGGCTGGAAAGCCAGTTTTTGCCGTCTTGTGAATCTTACTACTACAGCAAAGCGAAAGTTTCAAAGAATCTAATGCCTCTTGTCGAGAAATGCCATTTCACGCGTCACCATTTGTTCATTACGATGGTGTTTGAATTGTAGCGGGTTCCGTCCGTGTTTAGGACTTTAGGAAATTAAGTCTGGTTTGGAGAGAATTGGTGGCCATTAAAATTATAAAGGGTTTAGTTGTGGAAAAAACTGTTCTCTGTGCGTTGTGTCTTCTCATCTATGCTGGAGTTATCCCCACTGTTGTTTCGGCTCAGCCCGAAAAAAAATCACAGCCCGATGTCGTATTTATTATTGTGGATGATCTCAATGATTGGTTGGGCTGCCTCAGTGGCCATCCTGATGCAAAGTCGCCCAATATCGATGCCCTTGCATCGAGTGGCATGTTGTTTTCACAGGCGTACTGTAACTCTCCCCAGTGTCGCCCTTCGCGGACCAGTCTCAATTACGGTGTTTATCCGTTTAAGACCGGGACATATTTTAATGCAAAATTCAAAGACGAAGACAAAATCAAGACCCCCACGATGCAACAGTTCTTCTCGCAGAACGGTTACCGCGTTGTGAGTGGTGGGAAGGTGTTTCATGGTGGCCCGGGGAACGCGGGTGATTCTTTACTTAAGCGACCGCGAGATCCCAAGCCTCCCAAAGGAGAGGATAACTTCAATGCTCAAGGTGCCCCCAACGATGGCTATGCGCTGGACGTCACCGACGAAGAGATGGGAGACTTCGCGGTCTCTCAGTGGGCGAGTAAAGAGTGGAGTCAAGTAACAGATGAACCTCTGTTTATGTCGGTCGGATTCTTTCGACCTCACCGCCCATTACAGGTTCCTAAGCCTTGGTTTGAAGAATTTCCTCTTGAGTCAATCCAGCGTCCAAATGAACCCGTGGGAGAAGATGATTGGGCTGATATGCCAGAATTTGCGCGTCGTCTCGCTCGAACGCACGCACACAAGGCACTTCACCGAGGTCTCAGTGATCATGAATATATGCTTGAGAACAAACAGTGGGATGTGACGATTCGTGCGTATCAAGCGTCTGTTGCCTTTGTCGATCGACAGATAGGAAGGTTCATCGAAAGCCTCAAAGTAAACCCTCGTGGACGGGAGACGGTTGTGATGCTGGTGAGTGATCACGGGTGGCATCTTGGAGAAAAAAAACATTGGTGTAAAGGTGCTCTCTGGGAGCAGACCACTCACATTCCCTTTATGGTTCGCGGCCCTGGTATTGAGCCTGGTACCGTTTGCCAACAGCCGGTCAGTTTGATCGACGTTTACCCTTCTCTGGTTGATTTAGCCGGGTTGGAGATTCCAGCCTGGGTTGACGGTACCTCGATTAAACAGCAGCTCGTGAAACCAACTTCGGCCCGTCCGCCGGCGATCTCATCTTATGGAGATGGGAATACTTCCATTCGAACGGTCCGATGGCGTTATATCCGATATGAAGATGGCTCGGAGGAACTTTACGATCATCAGGTCGATCCGAATGAATGGGTCAATTTAGCGAACAAAAAAGAACATGAGGGAACGAAGAAACGCCTCATGAAAATGATCCCCACGAATCAACATCCGGGTCTTAAGGTTCAAAGTTGGTTTGATAAATTTCAAGAGTGATTTGTGGGATCTTGAGAATCTCTCGCGCCCGTACGGGCAGAGTTGATTCGCAATGGTTCAATTTTTGACAGTTAAACTATTTACGAGTAGGTCTTGGCGAGTGTCTCAGTTACCATGGGGTAGCAATGATCGATCAGCAACGTTAGGGATTTTCATTTGATTCGCCGGGATATTAAGACTTTTGGTTTTGCCACAGCGGTTTGTCTGTTTTTAATGGGAACAACGCTGGAGAGTATCGCTCAGGATTCTGGGAACGACTCGTTCGAGTCGACGGTCAAACCATTTCTGTCGCGGCATTGTTTCGACTGTCACTCTGGAGCAGACGCTGAGGCTGGGGTTGACCTTTCTGAACTACGGGTAGATTTTTCTGTTGACGAAACTGCCAATCGCTGGGTCGATGTGATGCAGGCGATTCAGTTCGGTGAGATGCCGCCACCTGAAGAGACTCAGCCTGATTCAGTTGAAAAAGCGAATGTCATCGCTTGGGTTTCCGGGGAGATGGTGAAAGCCAATCGATTCGAGGCGTATCAGAAAAAAATGCTCGCACCGGAATACGGGAATTGGGTCAATCATGAGAAACTGTTTTCAGGCGAAATCGATACGCCGCCGTTTTCGCCTGCGAGACTTTGGAGATTTAGTCCAGAGATTTTTAAATCACAAGGTTTTGGAAACGCCAAAAGCCCGTTCACCTATGTGACCTCCGAGCGGGGGATTCGAGATTATGCGGCGATGTCGACAGCGGATCAAAGTACGGTCCAGATGAAATTAATCGTTGCTGATTCTTTTTTGAGTGAACGAGAAAAACGCGGTGAGTTTTCAGATCTTGCGACGGCTCAAACCATTCCAGATGAACAGAAACTACAAGGGCTGGTAAGACGAGAATTCGTTAGAGTGATTGGTCGGGAGCCAACCAGCAAGGAACAGGCGAAATACCTTGCGTTTCTGAAACAAAACATTGAAATCGGCGGCCTGTTGGATGGATTCAAAACGACCATCAAAGCAATGTTCTTGAGTCCCGAATCCATCTATCGAATGGAGTTCGGTTTTGGAGACGTCGATGTGCATGGGCGTCGAATGTTGTCGCCCGATGAATTGGCTTACGCACTTGCGTATGCGTTGACAGACCATGGCCCAAAACGTAATCGTTATATTCGCGACGCTATGGAGAAGGGGCAATTAAAAACCAAAGAGGACGTGGCAACGCTTGTGCAGACGTTGATGGATCAACAGCTCAACAGTGGGAGTTGGAGCCGGAAAGACCTTCCTCGTATCAAACGTTTTTTTGAAGAGTTCTTTGGGTTTCATCGGGCGGGTACGGTGTTCAAAGATAACGAGCGTAAACGCGTCGAAAAAATTGCTCAGTGGAATACTGAAATGCTGATCTTTGACGCAACCTTGTTGATCCAGCATGTATTGAAAAAAGATGAGAACGTAATTTCTGAATTATTGACGACCAACGAGTTTTTTATTGCTCATCCCGGGGATAATGAATACGCCCGAGAGAGGTATGAAGAAAAACTTATGGAAGTCACAGATCCAGGTTACATCGAAGCACGGGTTCAGAAACGCCAGGAACAGATTGACCGCGACTTTAATTTTAAAGCGATGCCGGAGAAGGCGAAGGAAGCACTTCAAGCAACGCGAAACGAGGCGATACGAATAACAGCAAACTTTACTGATGCCCTCGAGAAAGGGCTCTATTCCCATCCGAGTTTTCCATTCACGAACAAGTCGCGGGGAATTGGGGACCTGTTGTATATTGGGCCGTACAACCTACCGAGTAGTGGACGTGTCGAGGAGCAGTTGTGGGATTGGCCAATAGAGCAACCCCTGGAGATGCCTGCGGATCAACGCGCCGGTTTGTTGACGCATCCAGCTTGGTTGGCCGCTCATTCGCTGAATGAGGATAATGATCCAATTCACCGGGGGATCTGGGTTTATAAGCGACTTTTGGCGGGAGTTCTGGGCGATGTTCCGCCGGATGTTGACGCGTCAGTGCCAATGGATCCTCACAAGACGCTGAGGGATAGGATGGAATCATTGCGGGCGGAGCGTTGCTGGAAATGTCATCGCAAGGTCAATCCGCTCGGTGAGCCATTCGAGGTATTTGATGACTGGGGCCGCTATCGAAACCATCATTATTTTGACGAAGATGGTAAGATCTACCTGCGGCGAGATGGTCAGTTTGACCGAAAGTTAAAAGAAGGGAAGCTGACAACTCGCGCGATTGACGCCTCTGGGGAGATTCGTTCTTCAGGTGACCCAGACGTCGATGGTGAGGTCAAGGATGCGGTCGAGATGATGCATCGGATAGGCAATTCGGATCGTGCCCGTCAGTCATTCATCCGGCATTTGTTCCGATACTTTATGGGGCGGAATGAAATGCTCAGCGATTCAAAAACATTGATTGAAGCGGAACAGGCTTATTTAGATAATGGTGGGAGCTTTAAAGCTCTTGTTGTTTCATTGTTGAGCTCAGATTCATTTTTATACAGGCGTTAAAACTACTTAACTAATACGTGGTATATCCAATGTTATTAACGAGACGTCGGGCAATTCAAAATCTTTCGATCGGCGGAATGTCACTTGCAATGGCATCTTGCCTGCGGTCGATCCGGGCGCAGGTTGTCGGGGATGAGGCGACGTTGCCCAAAAGATTTGTCTTCGTGGTCAAATCTTCGGGGATCGATAAGTTTAATCTTGTCCCCGAAGGGCTAGAGAATCACTTTGTCAGTCAGGACGATGGCAAGAAACTTGGTAACCGAGGGCGACGGCAAGGGCCGCTCGTTGATGTCTCCTTAGCAAGCCACAAGCTGCCTGAAAAATTGGCTGGATTGGAGAGTCTTAAGGATCGGCTGACCATTATTCAAAGTCTCTCGGGAGTTGGTTTCCGGGGTAATCATACCAAGGGTTTTGGTACGCTTTCGCTGCACGATTCTGAAACTGTAGCCGTCGCGCCGACGTTGGACTGTATTCTTGGGCGACATCTTTCCAACGGGCCTTATCCGATGTACGGGATGGCGATGAATGGTCGATTGCTTGGCAATGCAAAACCTGAAGATTCTTATTGTTATCCCAATCTCTCAGCCTATGGTTCTGCTAAGCCGGTCGCCTATCAGGCCTCGCCGCGAAAGGCCTTTCTGGAGTTGTTCGGTTCAGCCGTTGCAACGCCAACGCAGTTAGAAAAAAAACTGGCGCTCAATGGTAATCTGATGGACTTTTTGACCGAAGACGCGCGGCGCGTCGAAAAGCAACTGTCGGGAGATGGGAAAGAGCGATTTGATCTCTACATGAATTCCTTTCAGTCGCTGCGGGAAATTGAAAACAAGAAAGCCGCTCTCCTCGATCAAATTCAGACGCATGCACCGCAGCTAACCGACCGCTATGATTCAACAACGACCTCCGCGCGGATTGAATCTCATTTTGAAATCGCTTCGGCTGCACTAATCGCCGGCCTAACAAACGTAGTCACTTTGCGCCCGGATACGCTCGGTGTGAAATATTCTGAGCTCGGCCTTTCGGATCACGTTCACGCGTTGGGACACCTCGGAGACAATACCGCCTCCAATGGCTGGACTGGTCATCAATCTCGGATGGAAATCGAAAAACTGCATCTCAGAGAGATTGCAAAAATGGCCAAGAAATTCGATAGCATTCCAGAAGGAAATGGGTCGATGCTCGACAATACGATGATCGTCTACATGTCTTGTTCTTCCGGCGATCATCACTGTGAAGGACATGATTGGCCGTTTGTTCTCTTAGGTGGTATGAGCAAAAAAATAAAGATGGGCCGCTATATTGAGTATCCTAAGTATGGCGACCAAGGTCACCAAACGGTTGGCAATTTGTACCTCTCGCTGATGCAGGCAGCTGGTTTGGAAACATCAGAGTCCTTTGGCCAGCCGGATTCAAATTTAAAACATCTCGCTTTGAAGGGGCCGCTCAGCGAACTAATGGCTTGAGTGTTTGCTGTGTTAATGCATGGCGGTTGCTGCTTAAATATACTGTGGAGAAAAACCTGATTTGTATTCGTTGCATCACCCACAAGCTGATAATCTCACCCCTCGATTTTCTCGAAGGTTGCAATTAATTCGGTGGGCGCAAAACGCAGTAATTTTTCAGTTGGTCTGGCAATTGCCCCTTTGCGTTGTGGCAGCTTCCCCGTTGAACGACGGGTACGAATCCCAGGTAAGGCCTTTTTTTAAAGCTCACTGTATTAAGTGCCACGGCCCGGACAAGAGTAAAGGTGAGTTAACCCTTCACACATTGGATGGTGATCTCGGTTCAGGGCGTGCGATTGAGCGGTGGGAGTCTGTGTTAGATGCAATCGAATCCGGGGCAATGCCTCCTGAAGATGAGCCACAGCCAGATCAATCGGAACGTCAGGCGGTTGTAGATTGGATCAATAGAGGGATCCGCGGTTACGTCGAAGCGGCAAGTAAGGAAGCCCCGGCTGTGACAGCTCGTCGACTTACTAATTTTGAATATGAAAATACGATGAGAGATTTGTTGGGTGTCGATTTAGACCTCATCGAGTACCTGCCTCAAGATCCTGTTAAACCTTATCATTTTAACAATACTGCAGAATTTATGCTCCTTGGACCGGAGCAAATTGATCGTTATCTTGAATCTGCCCGTCGCGCTTTGGCCAGTGCGATCGTTGATTTGGAAAAACCGAAAACTTTGAAAACACGGCAGGACTGGGATTCGGGTGAATCTAATAAGGGATTCGCGAAAAGCCTCAGGCGAAACGAAATTGCGATCCATAACGCTCGTCGTGGCACACCCGGTCAGGGCATGGGAGTGAAGGATTTTCCGAGGACCGGGGAATTTCGGATACGCTTTCAGGCTTCGGCAGTTTTCCCAAACGGTGCCTCTGAATTACCGCTCCGGTTTGTGATGGGCTACAACCTCAATGTCAATAGCTCCACGCAGGAGGTTGCGCCGGTGGGAGTGGTTCACTTGCGGAACTCACCAGACAATCCGCAAGTCTACGAACTGCGGGGGCGGATTGAAAATTTCCCTGTTCAGAGAGGTCGGGTGCATCGTGGTAAATTGCAGCCGGACAGTCTTACGATTACTCCTCAAAATATCTACGATGACGGTACGCTGAATGACGAGAATCGATTTCTCTATTGGCCGAGGCAGCCAGATATGCCACGGGCTGTGGTCGACTGGATTGAATTCGAAGCACCGGTAAATGAAATTTGGCCGCCGGAACATCACACCCGCATCTTGTTCGATTCTCCACTGCGCCAAAGTGATCCTGAAAACTACATTCGGCAAGTCCTGACTCGGTTTATGTCACGCGCCTACCGTCGGCCTGTGATGGGGGAAGAGGTGGACCGGTTTTTGGAAGTTTACAACCTGCTGAAACCTCAACTCGGTTCTATCGAGGCAGCCATGCGTGAGACTTTGGCGATGTTGCTGGTGACACCCCAATTTCTCCTTCATACGAAAGCGGATGGCAAATTTATAAGTCATGAGTTTGAGCTTGCCTCATCACTTTCCTATTTTCTCTGGGGCAGTATGCCGGACAGGGTGCTTTACAAACTGGCGTTAAGTGGCGAGCTGAATGATTCCGAAGTGATTGCCGAACAAGTCAAGCGAATGCTTGCTGACCCACGCTCTGAAGATTTTGTTTCGAACTTTACCAATCAGTGGCTTAGTTTGGCAAAGATGAAAACAGTTCCGATTAATCGAGATCTTTACCCTCGATTTCTTTACTACGTTGAGGCGGGGGAACGGGCGGGTACCGAGAAGCCTTACATTCCTACGATTCGCGATTACATGATGGACGAAACGATCGGTTTTGTCCGTGAGCTTATTCGCCGAAATGCCAGTGTGACAAATTTGGTAGATTCCGATTTCGCGATGCTTAATCAGTCGTTGGCGGCGCACTATGGAGTCGAGGGAGTCGAAGGTCAGCGTCTTCGCCCGGTTGAAATTAAGGCGGAGCATCATTTAGGTGGTTTACTAACTCAGGGGTCGGTGCTGATTGGCAATGGTACAGGTTCTGCTCCCCATCCAATTTATCGAGCGGTCTGGTTGCGCGAGGCGATCCTTGGCGATGAAGTGAAAGCCCCGCCTGCGGAGGTTCCTGCCCTTTCAGATTCTGCCGGCGATTCCGCCGAGCAGGCGCTCAGTATTAAAGACCTCCTTGCTAAGCATCGCACGGTCGAGAGTTGTAATGACTGTCACGTTCGGCTTGACCCGTGGGGGATTCCTTTTGAGCAGTATAATGCCATTGGTAAATATCAGCGTTTGGTCCCCAAAGAAGGAACGCGCGTTCGTGGATTTGACAGAAAACAGGACAATGACCTAGTCGGTTATGCCAATGTTCGATTCGCCGTATTGCGGCATTCTGGTTTTCATGTACGGTCGGATC
>JAALLA010000184.1:3368-8807 GCA_011087765.1 Pirellulaceae bacterium | reverse complement strand
ACACATCGATCGGCCGACCAATCTCAATTGTGCGTGATGGGAATATCATTCCCGGCCTAGTTGGCTAACACAGAAAACTGAACGTGCTCAGTTTAAGAAAATACTCGGCTCGGCCTCTATCTCTAAAGGCCGAGCTTTTTATTTAGCTTCCTTGCTCATTGGTCACTTTGAAAACGGCGTCGCAACTCCCCCAGCGTATTAATTGAGGGGTCTCCCAGAAACTCAGCGACCCCCGACTGTTCGGTCACATCAACAAACTTCTCTCCAGCTTGGTTTTCGAAAACCTGACGATTGGACAACAAGTCCATAAAACCATCACCGTTATAATCAAAAAATGCGGTGATCGGCTGGGTCACCTGTGAATCTCGCACCTTCTGATCGACCAAGCCCATTGCCGTCGTCCCATTTTCGTAAGAACCGTCATTAAACAAAAACAGGAATCGACGCCCATCTTTGGTAGTCAAAGCAATGTCTAAATCTTGATCCTGATCAACATCCTCTAGATCCATGGAGTAAAACGAGCGATCCTCAATATCTATCCCATTTTCCGCAAGGAGTTCTTGCAATTGTTCCTTAACCGGTGCTTGACTTTCCCTTTCCAACTCAGTGTAGATGTGCCACAACCTAATCGAAGGCGGCACGTTGGAAGACTTGGGAGGAATAGAACTAACCAGTTCATTCTCCGAACGATACTGAGTAATACCGCCTTCCTGATTAAATCCAGTCGCGGCAAGCAATAATCGTATCGACCAAAAACTTTTCCGTTTCTTAGAAAACTCCATTGACCGAATGATACTGAACTCTGTACTGACAACATCGACTCCTGCTAACTGGTCAAGCAGGCCACCAAAAAAGATATCAAAATCATCGGTCTGCTCTCGATGCTCCTCCTCAGTCGAAATTCGTCGCTGCACATTAAATGGAGGTAATTCTTCTCGTTCCCATGGGACAAGATCTGGTATCGCCCCTTCAAACTCCCCACGAAGAAGATTTTTCAATGCCGGCACATCGCGACTTGTCCAAGCCGACACGAATGGGATTCCGATTTCAGATGCCGTTATCTCAGCTGCCTGCTGAGCGTTGGTAACACGACCGTCATCGCCAGGAGCGAACGCTAACGAATACAAAAACACCACTGCCACAATGAGCAAAATAAAGATAACAATGGCAGCGAGTGCGTTAAGGAGACTTTTCATTTTTGGAATTCTGCGACCAATTACATACAATCGACTTTTATTAAAACAAATCAAACTGGCAAGTGAAACGGGAAAATGGCCGTTCTAAATCAATAAGACACCATTTTCCCAAGGCGATTTTTCAAGTAATCAAAACGTCGATCACGAACTTGAGCCTGTTAATTTACTCGCACCGAGAATATTTTCGCACTTCGAGCAGTTAAAATCGTCAATATTATGTTCATTTCATTGAATAAAGACATAATCGCCGATTCTAATAGGTGTTAGTCATCCAATTCGCCGCAACACACTCCGCTAACTATGAAACTTAGCCAATCCATCTCAGGAGCCCTGCTCATCGTCGTTGCGGCGTTCCTCGGCTTGGCGCTGGTCTATCTTCCAGGTTGGGTTCTGCTCAATTATGAAAGAGCCACCAAGCTTGGTCTCGGGTGGTTATACCTCACTGTCGTCCTTCTCGGCGCGGGCCTACTCATTGGCAGTGCAGGGTGGACATTTTGGAAGCTCTGGGGAGCCTCGGTTGCCAAAAAGAAACGTAAGCTGCGACGGAACAAGAACCCAAGCCAACTTACCAAAGGGCAGCAAGAGTCTGAGATCGAAGAAAATCTTGAGCAAGTCCAGCGACTTTCTCAGGAAGTCGATACGGAGGCTCAGCTAAAAACTCAACTCGCTCCACTCGTCAAAGAAATTGAACAAAAACGAGAAGCACAGACGCTGGAGATTGTTTCCTTCGGCACCATCTCAAGTGGTAAGTCATCTGTCATGAACCTCCTCGCTGGTCGTGACGTTTTTGCCACCGATGCCCGAGGGGGCACCACCGTTACCCGAAATGAGATCCCCTGGCCCGGCATTGACCAGGTCACCTTAGTGGATACCCCCGGGCTTGGGGAAGTTGATGGTGCCGCTCATGTCAATATCGCAGCTGAATCAGCGAAGGATGCCGACCTCGTAATCGTAGTGGTCGATGGCCCGGTAAGACAGAGTGAACACGAACTACTTACCAAGTTAGGCCAAATGGAAAAACGGGTGATTATCTGTCTTAACAAATCAGATTGGTACTCCCCCGCGGATCAAGAAAAACTCGTGAACCAAATTTTCCAGCAAACCGGAAATTTCGTTAATCAAAAAGACATCGTTTGCATTCAAGCCCAAATGGGACATCGTACCCGTCGTAGAATTCTTGCCGACGGCACCGAGGCCGAAGAGACGGTTGCCGTAGAACCAAATATCGAACCACTTGCATCGCGCATGCTACAAATCGTCAAAGACGATGGCAAAGACCTGCTAGTCGCTAACTTATTGCTAAGATCGCGTGGACTCGTTGAAAAAGCACGAAACAACGTACAAGATGCAATTGACCAAAAAGCCTGGAGAGTTGTTGATAAATACATGTGGGGCGCAGGAGGAGTTGCAGCGCTTAGCCCGTTTCCAGCAATTGATTTAATTGCTGGCTCAGCAATTTCAACCAAGATGATCATCGATCTCGCCGAGGTTTACCAGCAAAAAGTAGATCTCGAAACAGCTTCCAAATGGCTAGGCGAAATGGGCAAAAACTTGATCGGAGTCCTCGGGGCTCAGGGAGCGACAGTCGCAATCAGTGCCGTCGTGGCCTCGCTCATCAAAACCGTTCCGTTCGCAGGAACGATTGCCGGAGGTGCCCTTCAGGGAGCCACTCAGGCTTTAATAACAAAGTGGATCGGTGCGGTCTTCATTGAGTATTTCAGCAATGAAATGAAAGCGCCAGAAGGTGGGCTTGCGGGTCTCGCTCGAAGAAAATGGGAGCATGTGACAACCGTCGATGAATTACGAAAGCTCGTTCAAACGGCAAGAGAGAAACTCAGTGATTGATCGCCTTGCCCCAACAACGCACAGGACTTAAGTAACCTTGAACGATACTCTCTCCAGCCAAGACCTGAACTATCAGGATGCAGTCAAAGCCGTTGAAAAAACGCTTGCCGACCTCCGAGGTTGCCCAGCGAACGAGCGTGAGCAACTGCAATCTGACATCGCTCAACTTAATGAGATGCATGAGAAGTTAACCTCAGGCCGCATTGAAATTGTAATCTTTGGTGAAATTAGCACTGGCAAATCCGCGTTAGTAAATGCGCTCATTGGAAGTCAAGTCGCCGATGTCGATGTGCAGGGTGGATGGACGAAACAAGTTTGGGGTACCGTTTGGAATGGTGCGGGGTACCGATTACCGAGCCTGGAAAAATCTGAAATCGTGATCATCGATACGCCCGGGATTAACGAGGTCGGCGGCGCGGATCGAGCACAATTGGCCGAGGTCACAGCAAGGCAAGCCGATCTTATTTTGTTTGTCACCGACTCAGACCTGAACGAAACCGAGTATGCAGCACTCGTCGAACTCGCTGCCATTCAAAAACCAATTCTATTTGTATTCAACAAAACGGACCTTTATTTACCAGCGGTCAAAGCCACGCTGGTTGAGACATTGCAAGGTCGAATCGACGGTCTAATCCCACCCGACCACCTTGTTCTTACCAGTGCCGACCCTCGCGAAATTGAATATGCAACCGAACAACCCGATGGCAGTACGCAATCCGTTTGGAAAAAACCCGAGCCTGACATTAGCGAATTAAAACTGCTGATCCTTCAGACGCTTGAGAACGAAGGACTTGGGTTAATCGCCCTGAATGCGGCTTTGTACGCGGCAGATAAAAGTGATCGAATCTCCAGCCTCCGAGTTGAATTGCGTAATCGACAAGCCGATCAGGTCATCTGGACGATGGCTGCCACCAAAGCGGTTGTCGTTGCAGCAAATCCTATCCCAGTGGTCGATCTCCTCGGCGGCCTCGCTGTCGATGCCGTTATGATTGCAACCCTCTCCAAGGTCTACGGACTGACATTCACAATGAGCCAAGCCCGCGGCCTCGCAAAAACGATTAGTGCTGCCGGGGGAATCTACGCACTCGGAGAGCTCGCCAATTATGGAGCAAGTTTTTTCAAATTGGTGACCGGTACACTGGGAACCGCCTTAACTCTGATCCCTCAAGGAGCAGCCGTCGGATTTGGTTCTTACATTATTGGCAAATCGGCAAAACACTATTTTGAACACGGAGGAACGTGGGGAACGGGCTCAGCCAAAAGTGTGGTAAAAGAAATCTTGGCAACCACCGATAAGAATTCCGTCATGAACCACCTAAAGGATGAAATACGACAAAAACTCAAATCGAATCGGCACTCAAAACTAGGCCCCTCCAAAGGGTAGGTATTGAAACCCCAGCCCAACCCATACGACCCGAAATACCGTCAAAGTTCGTTTGTTGATTTTTCCCCACTTTGAATTTTTGGTTGCTTCCAATTTTTTTCGATGCCAACAGTGGGGATGAACGTACCTTTGGGGAAGCAAGGAAAGATACTCTAATCCCCGATCGAAACATGTTAAACAAAATCAAGCGAATCTTTTATCGCCCCCTGAGAGAGGAAGAAGGTGCCGCGACCACCGAGTACGCTGTGATGCTGGCTCTGATCATCCTATTTGGTATCGGGGCTATCCTCGGAACTGGGCAAGTACAAAAAATCCTATGGGAAGACACTGCGGTTGAAATGCAAGTATTGGAGTAGTTTTTCTTTTGAGACGCGACGCTCCCCCCTCAAAACAACTAACTGCGGCCCAGCTTACTAGCCTACACCTGGATTGCTGCGCGGCGTTACCCAGGCGGAAAAGCAACGCTGCAAACCCAATAGACGGCTCCCTCTAATTGTGATTATCATTGCGGCTAGGAAACTAGCGAATGATCGCGATTGAATTGAGGATTAATTTAGTGTCTAGGTCTGACTCTTGTTCGATATTGTTCGTGTGCCTCGGCAACATCTGCCGCTCTCCAGCCGGTGAAGGCCTGCTGCAACACTCAGTCAATGCCCTCCAACTGCAGGACAAAATAGAAATTGACTCTGCTGGTACCATTGGTTACCACGCCGGTAAACCCGCTGACCATCGCATGCGAACCGCCGCACATAATCGCGGAGTGCAACTTCTTAGTCAATCAAGAAAAATCACTGCCAAAGACCTTCACTCATTCGACCTTGTGATTGCGATGGACCGTGAAAATCTAGCAGACATTCAAAGAATGGCGCCGGATTCAACCGCGGAGTTAAGACTGCTAAGTGATTTCCTCGGAGACGATTGGCCTTCTGACGTTCCGGACCCATACTATGGTGGAGACGAAGGATTCGAGTATGTCCTGGACATGATTGAGGCGGCGTGCCCAGCTATCATCCA
>JAALLA010000184.1:0-3268 GCA_011087765.1 Pirellulaceae bacterium | reverse complement strand
ACGGCTTGGAGGCCATTCGAGCCACGCAAACTATACGTGTCCCGAAAGTCATTGGAACGGGAAGTACTCAATCCGGCAGTTCTTACTTAATTCTTGAAGCGATTGAAACAGAAAAATCCGACTCAGTTTCGGAAGTGGAATTGGCTCGCTCGCTCGCCCAAATGCATCGCCAAACACAAGCAACTCGTTTTGGTTACCCGCAATCCAACTTCATCGGCAGCACGATTCAAGTAAACACCTGGTCAAACGACTGGCAGACTTTCTTTGTCGAATGCCGTTTGCGCCCGCAATTAATAATGGCTCAAAACCAAGCACTCACCACTCCGCTATTCAACAGGTACGCGGAAAGAACACTTTCTAGAATAGGAGATTTTCTCGACGATTCATCAGTGCCGGTACTCATTCATGGAGATCTCTGGGCCGGCAATGTGATCGCCGTGGCAGGAGGACTCCCTGTCTTGATTGACCCAGCGGTTTCGTATTCGGACCGAGAATCCGAATTCGGAATGACGACCCTCTTCGGTGCGTTTGGAGACGAATTCTACAAAGCCTACGACGAATGCTGGCCGCTCCTCGATGGTTGGCAAGAGAGGGTGAAAATTTACCAACTCTACCACCTATTAAACCACCTCAACCTCTTCGGGTCCTCCTATTTTGAACCTTGCATGAATACGCTGAGGCAATTCTCTTAATTCTTAAGCCCCTATCTCCCGAAATGCTGGCGCTCATTCCGTTCCGCCTGTTTTCGCCTTGGAGCCGCCACCTCATTTTGCGTAAAATCCTCGAGGGCTTTGACTTTACGTGGTAACGAACTCCAACGATCCGCTCGTCAATCTATTTTTCAAATTGCGTTTTTCTGTATTGGTCACTTTCTATGCAATTCACCAAACAAAGTGTTTTACTAGCTCTCCTGTCAATCATTGCGCTACCGGTTCTCACACCCTCAACGAGCCGATCCGCCACACAAGAACCTGATGAATCTCGGAAATCAGAAAGCGAAACAGTTCGATTCGCCACATTCAATGTCTCATTTTATCGCTCAGAGGCCGGGCAACTTCAACGCGAACTTGCGAAGGGCAATTCTGAAAAACCTAAAAAGATCGCGGAAATTATTCAACGAGTCAGACCCGACGTAATTCTTTTGAATGAGTTTGATTATGATTCGGCTGGCAAGGGAATAGAGTGTTTCCAGAATAATTATCTCGCAAAATCACAAAACGGAAATCCAGCTATCCACTACCGCTATACATTTTCAGCTGCAGTAAATACCGGTGTCGACTCCCAACAAGATCTCGACGGCGATGGCTCCACAGGCACTGCAAATGACGCGTTTGGTTTCGGGAAATTCCCAGGCCAGTACGGAATGGTGGTCTTGTCCAATTGTGAAATTGACAAAACCGGAATCAGAACTTTTAGAAATTTCCTTTGGAAAGACATGCCTGCACGGCTTGTCCCGCAGAACAAAGATAAGCAACCCTTTTATTCCAACCGAATAATGGACCGGTTCAGACTCTCATCGAAAAGCCACTGGGACATCCCCATTCGAATCAATGGGAAACTGATTCATTTCTTAGTCGCACATCCCACTCCCCCAGTATTCGACGGAACCGAAGACCGAAACGGGTGTCGCAACCACGACGAAATCAGGCTCCTCGCGGATTACGTCAGCAAAGGTAGGTCTGATTACATTTATGATGACAACGGCCGCAGAGGTGGACTGGCCCCAACGGAGCCGTTCGTTATCGCGGGTGATATGAATGCAGACGAAAACGACGGAGACAGCACGGGCAAGGCTGCGCGACTATTAACGGACAACCCCCGAATCAACGACTCCAAGCCTCCAAAAAGCACAGGGGGCAAACATTATTCGCAAACACAAGGTGGCGTAAATTCAACTCAAAAAGGAAATCCTGAATGGGACACAAGCGACTTTGGAGATAACAACGTCGGTAACTTACGCCTTGACTACTGCCTTCCCTCGGCCAACTTGAATGTGAGATCAAGCGGAGTCTTTTGGCCCAAACCCAAGGAAACCGGGGCAAGCCTGATCGATGCCACCGACCATCGCCTAGTCTGGATTGACCTCCAAATTGATAAGCCTCGCTAAACTCTGGGCTCATATCCCACTACGGGGATGCGGCGATTTGATTATCGACGTTGGCCTTTCGTGTTTACGCCAGACTCAGAAACCAACTGCCGGTTACCGAATACTGAAAGTCCCAAAAAGGACATTGATACTTCGGCAAAAGAATGAGACCCATTAAAAAAAGCCTCGCGGTGAACCGCGAGGCTTCTAATTTTAATCAATTAGTTCTCACTAATTAAAAACTCTCTACACTCCAGTTTTACATTGCCGGAGCTTCCATAGCTTGTCCCTTGTCACCAGCTTTTTTGCCGACTTTACTTTCGGCTTCAACGTCGGTGGCCTTCGTCTTCTTGAATTCTGGGTCCTCTTTTGGGCCGTTCTCACAGCCACAAGCGATTGCCAGGAAGAAACAAGTCATTAATAAAAAACACTTCTGCATCGTAAAACCTTTCATGGTTTTCAAGTTTTTAGAAATCAGTGCTGATAAGAACTTCACCATCTGCACGACCAGCCAACTGAATCAAGAGATCAGGGTTGATCGACTCAGAGATTGAGTGAGCTGAACCATCGGCAAATGCCCAGTTGATAAAGTTACCAGCGTGACGTGAACCGAATACGTACCAACGACCATCGTAGTCTGGGTAAGGTGTTCCACCCAAGTTCTTGGTGTTCCAGTGAACGCACTGAGGAGTCGTGGTCCATGCGAAGCATGCATCAGTACCGAATCCAGTGACTTCACCGTAAGCGATTGTGTTTGAAGTACCATCAGTCATAGAACCCATCTTAACTCCACGGTTCCACTCACCGAAGACACCGTAGTAAGGTGACCAGCGAGGATCAGTTCCGCCAACTGGATCGTAATCCAAGCGACCTGAGCAACCGGTGTAGTTAGTGATTTGGTGATGGCTAGCGATTGGATCGCCACCAGCATCGTTCATCCACCAACCGTTTCCACGACCACTTAGCAAGAAGAAGGTCGAGAAGTCACCGCTTCCACCGACTTTACGTCGAGTTTCAGCTTGGTCAGAAGGACATTCAAATGTTGGGATCTTCTGTGAAGCAGCAAACTGGTTGATGTCGGCTGAAGTCCAGTAAACATCAGGAGTCTTGTACTCTTCAAAGTAACGTGAAACGTTGTTTTGCTCCATGAAAGGAAGCACAGCTACCAACATTCCGCCCCAC
>JAALLA010000183.1:4678-8821 GCA_011087765.1 Pirellulaceae bacterium | reverse complement strand
AAACGGCTTATGCTGTTGGAACCTTACTGGAAACGAAATGGATTCAAACCATGTCGAAAACAACAACGCCTTCCCAACCGACGCCCCTTCCTGAAATTACCCTCCGCGTCATCGTGCTGGGAATCATTCTCTCAGTCGTGATGGGAGCGGCGAATGTGTACGTTGGCCTCAAAGCCGGGATGACGGTATCGGCTTCGATCCCGGCTGCGGTTATGTCAATGCTGTTATTTCGATATCTGTTTCGCAAACCCAGCATCCTCGAAGCAAATCAAGTTCAAACCTGCGCCTCAGCAGGCGAGTCGTTGGCTGCCGGTATCATTTTCACAATGCCAGCCATGATTTTAATTGGCCACTGGGAGTCGTTTGACTACTGGACGATCACTCTGGTTGCATTTACTGGAGGAATGCTCGGCATCTTGTTCATGATTCCAATGCGCCGTGTCTTTGTCGTTAACAATGACGACCTAAAATACCCAGAAGGTATCGCGTGCGCTGCCGTTCTTAATGCCGGCGGACAAGAAAGCGATGCCAGTGCAGGACGCAGCCTGATTTTCGGCGGCATCCTAGGTGCCCTCGTGAAGGTCGTCGGTGGATTTTTCTCGCTGATCAATGGAAGCCTTGAAACTGCGACGGTCGTGAATTCACGTGTCCTTTATTTTGGCGGAGATATTTCGCCAATGTTGATTGCCGTCGGTTTTATCGTCCGGCTTAATGTGGCTATCTTAATTTTCATTGGCGGTGCGCTGGCCTGGCTGATTGGAATCCCGTTACTTGGTGGAGGCGTAGCTGACGGGAATCCTGTCGATCAAGCCTATGGAATCTGGAGCGGGCAGATGCGTTATGTGGGTGTGGGCGCGATGGTGGTTGGAGGCTTTAGTGCCTTGATCGCCGTACGAAAAGGACTACTCGCGGCCATCTTAAATCTTTGGCATGGATTTCAAAAAAAATCTGAAACCAATCAATCCCTTTCACAACGCGATATTCCCTCTTGGGCAATTTTAGCGCTCGGCAGCATTTGCCTCGCACTATTGGCCGTGGTTAATTTTTCATTCACCAATAATGCGGGCATCACGTTACTCTCCACAACCGTGATGTTAGTCATGGGCTTCTTTTTCACCGCCGTTGCAAGCTATATTGTTGGACTTGTTGGGAATTCAAACAGCCCCGTTTCAGGGATGACCATCACAGCTGTTTTGGTCGCGGGTGGATTACTGTACTTATTTAACTACACCGGTGCTGAGGCAGCGGTCGCGACTCTCGGGATTGCAGCGATCGTATGCTGCGTAGCGTGTACCAGCGGCGACGTCTGCAATGATCTGAAAACGGGCTCAATCGTTGGCGCTTCGCCATTCCGTCAGCAAATCATGCAGATTCTCGGAGTCTTTGTTGCCGCCTTCGTCATGGCTCCAATCCTAACTCTTCTGCATGAAAACACGCCCGGGGGAATCGGCGGCAAAGAACTCTCCGCACCACAAGCCGGGTTGTTTGCCAGTCTAGCCGAGGGTTTCTCGGGCAAAGGCGAACTGCCGTGGCAATTAATTGGCATCGGCGCAGGATTGGGAATCGTCATTCTCGTGATTGACGAATACTTGAAAAGACAAAAATTCGCATTCCGAGCTCATTTAATGCCCATCGCCGTCGGCATGTACCTCCCGTTTGGACTGGCGACTCCCATTTTAATCGGTGGACTGATCGCTTATTTCTACTCTCGAAATACTCCCGAGAAAGACCACGAAGACAGACTTCACCGGGGAGTACTATTTTCCTCTGGCGTCATCGCTGGGGAAGCATTGACTGCCGTTGGGATTGCGGGGCTTGCCGCCTGGGGCATTCAATCCCTTGATTTTGACCTCGCCCCTCGAACAGTAATGTTACTTACCGCACTGGCGGCGATTGCAATTGTTGTTGCGTTTTCCATGTTCACCCGTCCTCAAAAAAAATAGATAGTTCAAAACGAATTATATGAATGGCACCCATCACGTTTTCGATTTCCTCGAAAAATCGTCATTGCAGGACCTCGCCGGAGCCTGCGCGATCTTCGGAAGCGAACGGTTTTTAAAAAAATTAGCCGTCAAGCATATCACAGAGGCCATCGGCGGCGACGAAGAGTTCGTTCCGTCAGAATACGACTCCAACCATGCGTCATGGCCATCCATTTGGCCGGACGTTCATGATGAACTTTCAACCCGCAGTCTCTTCGGCGGCAATAGCCCCAAGGTTGTTTTAGTAGACGATGCCGATAAATTTGTCACTGAGAACAGAGACCGCATTCACGATTATGTATCTCAGAGCAAAGGGTCTGGGTTACTTGTACTCATTGTTAACACGTGGGCAAGCAATACAAAACTTTACAAATTAATTGATAAAGTTGGATTTCAAGTTCGGTGCGACCCTCCTAAAACGAGTGCCAAAAGTAAGACATCCGATGAACCTCGAATCGTTCAGTGGCTAATCCAGCGAGCCAAAGATGAATATGAATTTTCGTTGCCTAAAATGGGCGGTCAGGTCCTAGTTGACCTGACCAATGGTGAGTTTGGTCGAATGGATCAAGAGCTCCAAAAATTATCTCTCTTCGCTGACAACAAAGGAAAAGTAAGCCAAGAGACAATTAAAAAGGTGGTTGGGGGTTGGCGGGCCCGAACGATGTGGGATGCCGTTGATGCAGCAGCAGATGGCGATGCAAAACGTGCAGTCACCTTGCTTGACCAACTGCTGAGAAGTGGCGAACACCCACTCGGCTTATTCGGGCAACTCTCATGGTCACTAAGACGCTACTCAACCACGTCCGAAATTGTCATGCGGCAAATGAGACAGAAAAAGAAACCGGATTTGGCATCAGCGGTTCGGCAAGCTGGATTTCGTAGCTGGGGCGGAGAAATTGAGACGGCGCAAACACGAATCAGACAACTCGGAAGGAAGCGGGCCGAGCTGATGCTGAATTGGCTTCTCGAAGCTGACATGCAGCTCAAAAATTCGCATTCGAAAGAAGATCGAGGACGATTAGTTTTAGAAATGCTCTTCGTGAGAATGGCCAAAGAGCTCGGCCCCAATGCAGCCTGAGAATCTGCAGCCTGAGAATCGTATCAGACATTGCTCCAAGCCGAATTTTTTCGAGTGATTGCCAAGCCTCTCGATTACCCCTTTTTCTGTCTTTTCAGTCGGTGAAACCTCGCCACAAAGCCCTATCCCCCTAGTGTGCCAGCATCAAAGCCGATTGCAGGCGGGATTGCTGCCTTGAGCAGATTTAGAGATTTCTCTAATATCCTCGCGAATATAGAACCACTCTCCCTTTTCAATTTGAGTGGCGGGCATCCCTTCTCCTTCAGGTTTTGACAACCAAAACCCATTTTGGCGAACAGCAAAATGAAATACCAATGGCTTTTGATCTTGGTCTTGATCGGCGCAAACATCGGTTGCGCTAAGTTGGGACAGACGACGATTACGGAGGACTTGCTTGGCGAGCAAGCGGATTGGCTGGAAGGCTCGTCAACAAGTACGGATCAACTGGAGAACAACGAGCAAACAGAAGAAGGCTCGGAGCAAGAGCAGGGAAAAACGATTGACCTCGCCAATCAGAAATCTACCGACATTTCGGTAAAGCTAACTGCAAAACCTGAAAAAAAGAGTTCCGATCAACCCGTCCCGGTGAATCCAATTAACTGTGGGCACTCACTGGAATGCGACTGCCAAAACTTTAAAAAACCTCCCAAACTCCCTCATAAACTCCCTCATCTGCAACCAGCCAATCCTCACGCTGCAGCGCCGCAACTCGCCAAAGAAAATTACTCGGCCGTAGACAATCACTCGCTGACACCGCTGAATAAAAAAACGTCTGACCAGACAACTCAAGCATCGAACGATAACTTCAACTCATTACGGTCCGGCATGACACCTAAAGCGTTGGGGCCGCTGGCACTCCAGCCAAAGTCTCATCTTAAACCGTTGCCGTCCCAAGCACTCTCGCCATCAATTGCTTCAACGACCAATAAAAGCCTCGAAGCGCTACCACCGCAGCTCCCTGCAAAGCAAACCGAGAGGCCCTCGATTAATCCGGAGACCAATGGACTAACGAAACTGGTAGATCAGCCTTGCGACAATTGCGAGCAAATCACATGCCCCGGGGACTGTCTCACTCCCAAAACT
>JAALLA010000183.1:0-4578 GCA_011087765.1 Pirellulaceae bacterium | reverse complement strand
ATCACAGAATCCTGACCAAAACCCCAACCGTCAAGTAAATGGCATAGAACCCGAAAACACGCCAACGATTGAACGCGCATTCGTTCCCCCGACAGCTCCCAATCGAGAGCATCCCGTCTCTAAAGTTAAGGAAAGCCACTCGAGTGATTTCGTCCCAAAATCGAACATTGGGAAACCCCCGGGAAATCCATTGCCAACCCCCTCGGAAGAAAAAAGTCAACTTGAAGCGTCGATTCAAAAACTTGAGAGCCAGCTGGACCTTGAGACTGATTCCAACCGGCGAAACGCTCTCGAAGTCAATCTGCAACTATTCGATTTTTTGCGTCATCAACTCGCTAACGATGGCACCCTCACTTCGATTTCCGTGGAAGAAAAAAAATACTGGGAACACCAACTTGAAGCAATTGAGATGATGACCCGGGGAGGAGGAGAAGCGACTGGCGGTGCAGCCGATGCAACACTTGCCAACCTGAGGAAGGCAATGACCCGCCTCGAATCCATCGCGGAATTGCAAATCAAAAATGGTGCCTTTTGCTGCGAAATCACAGGATTTGGAAAACACAAACCCTTTCCTGAAAACAAATTTCAACCGGGGCAGCCGATCTTGGTTTATTGCGAGGTTGAGAATTACGAGTCTCAAGATCGGGAAATCGATTCAAAGACAGTTGTGCAATCGCGATTCCAGGGCAGTTATCAAATCCACAATGAAGACGGACAGCAGGTGCAAGCAGGAGATTTCCCAACCATCGAAGATACCGCCCCACAGCGGCGGCGGGATTTTTATCTGTATTTCAAAATCGACTTAAACCAATTGGAACCGGGCAACTATCGATTGCGAATGGAAATCGAAGATCTCAATGCGCAGAAAAAAGGAAACCTTGAGCAAGACCTTTTATTTATTGTTCAGTAAACCAAGGTGACTTGCCTCGATGGACCTGATTCTCGTCATCCTGATTCCATTCTTAATTGTCTGTGGATGCGCGTGGTACCGCATCAATCCGAAAATCCCCATGTCGACGATGCCGGCATTATTACTTGGCGTTGTAATTGTAGGCTCTGTTTTTGGGCACGACTTTTTTCACGCGCCCTTCGGTCCGATTCCGGTCACGCTGGATCGCCTGCTCCTCTTGACTGCGATCGCCATGTTCGGATGGAGGTGGCTAACGGGTCGTGAGGATTTGCCAAACTTTAATTCGATAGACTTAGCAATCTTGGTTTGGATTGTCTCCCTGACGTTAAATACACTCTCCCATGACTGGCGAGCCATGGATAAAACTCCTCTGTCGCGTTTGCTATTTTTCAACCTCCTACCCGTGACCGTTTATTTTTTAGCTCGCAGTTACAAAACAAAGATTGGCGACCTGCGCGTCATTACTGTCGCCCTCGGTGGGTTCGGAATCTACCTAGCCTTTATTGCTTTGGCCGAAATCTCTGAACTTTATGCAGTTATATTTCCTCGCTACATCGTAACCGCCGAAGAGACAGAGTTTTTTGGGCGGGGCCGCGGACCATTTCTTAACCCCGTTTCCAATGGAATCTTTCTGTCGGTTTGCCTCTGTTGCTGTTGGACGTGGTGGCCCAGAATAAATCGAATTGGCAAATTTGGTTTAATATTAGCGGGGGGGTTTCTTGCATCGGGTTGTTTCGCCACACTTACCCGAAGCGTTTGGCTTGGATTCATTGTGGGTGCAGGAATCTTCACGTGGTTACCGGCATCCCGCAAGCAGCGGGGGACCCTCATCCTTGTCACAACCGTCGTTGCCATTTTTGCGTTCCCTTTTGTTTCAAACAAAATCTGGGCGTTTAAAAGAGACAAATATGTTTCAGTCGCTGACATGGAGCAATCGGCAGTACTGCGAGAGCTTTTTTTAACGATCGCGGTTGATATGTTTCAAGACCGCCCGCTCTTGGGATGTGGATTTGGACAGTACACGATTGCCAAGCGGCCGTACATTCAGAGTCCCCACTCCGGGCAACCGCTGGCACTTGCCAAACCTTTTTACCAACACAATGTATTCCTCGCTCACCTCGTCGAAACCGGACTGGTTGGCTTAATTACCCTGCTTTGGGTATTGGCGGTTGTCGCCTACGCCAGTTGGTCCCTCTGGCGGGATCAATCTCTCGATCTCTGGCCACGACAATTCGGACTACTCTCGCTGGTCGTCATCGCGCACTATTTTATTTCCGGCATGTTTCACGACGTGTCGATCGTGCCGATGAATCAAACACTTTTCTTTTTTCTAGCCGGCATAGTTAATAACATCAAAAGCAATGGGCAAGCCTTTTCTAAATCACAAAGCCCGCCGCCGAACAATCCCCCCGCGCCCGCAGATCAACTCGACTTTGAACTCCAATCGTTCAGTGAGAAAGCGACATTCTCTCAGTGAGCTACCACAGATGCCATTGCGCGAAAATCAAAACGTAAATGCCAAGCAACAGATTGGTCACGGCATGCGCAACAACACAGTCCCAGAGACTGCCCGTTTTATTCATCAGCCAGCTTACTAAACCAAACCACACAAAAGCCGCAATGGCCTCCGTGGGATGAGTCAGAACACCGTACGCACTTGCGGCCAGCAACGCCTTCCAGGACAAGCCATGAAGCGGAAGATTTTCCCATTCAGGATCCTCGACCCACCTGACAAACCAGCCTCGCAGAAACAACTCCTCAATCAGAGGTACAATAACCACCAGCAGCAACATTCGGAAGCAAAGAAAAGCGGCTCGAACTACCGAACTCTGGAGTGTGAACGGGTCAAAAGAAGGCCGACTAAAATCAAAACCCAATAACCCTAAAACCTTTGGCTCGAGTTGCAAGCTGCAGATTCCAATCCAAATAACGACACCCAATGCTCCGACCGCAACCGACAGCAGGGAAACTTGAAAAGGAAAATGCTGAAGGTAAATTTTCCGAAAATAGACCAACGCACCAACTGCCAACACCACCTGTAAAGCAATCATGCCTAGATACCACTGGGCCGACCGCAGAATCGTATCCGGTTCTTCTTCAGAGGCAAAATCTGGGTAGCGACTCGCAATCATCAAGAATATTACGAGTGGTAAAACAAACGGCAGGGGGCTCGATGAACGCGGAATCCCCGCGGTGTCTTGTTGCCATTCTTTCTTTGCCATACCCTTCGCCATGCCCAATTATAACTCGATTTCGCTAATCTCAGCGACTAATCATCAAAAAGTCATATCAGATTGCATCAGCCGGAGGTCAAAAACTCGGCTTGATCAAAACAACCTGCTTATAATAGCCTGCGTTCGTGTTACTTGTCACAATGTTGGCCACGATTTCCAATCACAGAGCCTTTTAGCCTTCGACACTAAGTTTGATCAGGTTTGAACCATGCAAAAGAGCTATCTCAAATTTTGGATCTGCTGCGTCATGTTCGCAGCGGTGACTTCACAGACAGCCCCGGGTTTAGCAGCCATGCCTCAAAATGAGGCGGAATTCGAAAAACTCAGAAATCAAATGGTTGAAATTGCCGTTGTCGGAGCCGGTATTTCTGACGCACGCGTTTTAAAAACGATGCGGGCAACCCCCCGACATGAATTCGTCCCTAAAAAGATCCGTAAAACCCAATCGTACCTTGATGCTGGTGTACCTATTGGCAAGAGCCAGACGATTTCCTCACCGTTCATCGTCGCTTACATGACTCAGGAATTAGATCCTCAGCCAACCGACAAGGTTCTGGAGATCGGCACTGGAAGTGGCTATCAAGCGGCCATCTTAAGTCCGCTCGTTAAGGAAGTCTACTCAATTGAAATTGTAGAGAAACTTGGAAAATCGGCTGCGAAGGTTTTGAAAAAACTCAAATACGACAACGTCTATACCAAAATTGGGGATGGCTACAAAGGCTGGGAAGAAAACGCTCCCTTCGACAAAATAATTGTAACCTGTTCACCGGAGGATATTCCACAACCGCTCATTGATCAGCTCGTCGAAGGTGGACTCATCATTGTTCCCATGGGAGAACGGCATCAACAGACACTGTTTCTCATGAAGAAAACTAACGGAGAGATGAAACGCTTCGCCTTGCGCCCAACATTATTTGTTCCGATGACAGGCACAGCCGAAGACAATCGAAAGATTCTTCCCGATCCGGCTAAGCCTCAACTTATCAATTCAGGATTTGAACAGGGGCTCGACGAAAAAGGATTTGCCGAAGGCTGGTATTACCAGCGTCAACTAACACTCGAAACAGGAAGTGCCGAAGATGGAGCTAACAACTTTGTGCAATTCAAAAACAATATCCCAGGGCAACTAGCCCAAGTGATGCAGGCTTTTGCATGCGATGGTCGTAAAGTTCCACTTATCAAATTTTCTGCATCATTCTCGTGTGAAAACGTTGTCGTCGGTCCCCGTCAAAACGATCTACCGACAGCCGTAATTTCGTTCTACGATGAAGATCGTCAGGAATTAGGGATGTTCTCCTTAGGTGCTCACAAAGGTACCAAAGACTGGTTCACCCAATCGAGAGTCATCCGCATCCCTCGATCAGCAAGAGAGGGGATTGTGCGAATCGGCCTCTGGGGCGCAACCGGCACCGCCCGATTTGACAACGTCACGAT
>JAALLA010000182.1 GCA_011087765.1 Pirellulaceae bacterium | reverse complement strand
CTATCCAACAGTCCGGTGAAGCCAAACAGAACTACCCAAAGGATCAACGCATGGTTGAAGCGGGGTTCTATCTAAAGATTGTTTCGTTATCACCACTGTTAATTAAGGGCTTTGCCGCCTCTGGATTAGGGAAAATATCTACCAGCCATTTCATGGATTGATCAGGATTCGGAGGAAGTTCGGCAACGCGTTCAATTTCTTTATTAATCTCCTCGACCACTTCTTGATTTCGATAACGGTTCGCAATCTTTTCAAGATATTGCTTATAAGCCCGGTTATGTCCGCGCTTCTTGTAGAACATTGCATCGGACAAATCGCGTTCAGCGGTTTGTTTTTGGATTTTCGCAGCTTGTTCCTCGAGATAAGCCAGTTCTTTTTCGGCTTCTCGGGGGAAGACCCTTACGATGTTTTTGAGTAACTCATCTGCCTTTAGTAAAGGATTATCGTCGTACTCTTTTCCCTGATAAGACTGCAACCAAGCCTCCAGTTCCAGCATGTGTGCTGCAAACTGATGTTTGCTGCCCGGGTAATTTTTTCTCAAATCTTCAAAGGCGTCCGCCGCCTCAAGATAATTCCCGTTTTTCAAAAATGACTTCCCGAGTGCGAAAGCAGCATCATCGGCAAATTGCCCCGTTGGATCGTCGATCCTAATTCGGTTCAACACGCGTCGTCCTTCATTGGCCAAATTCATCTTGGGGCGTTTCGCGTCAATGAAATTTGGTAACACCGTCCCCGTCGCATCAGCAAGTTCTAACCAATAAACAGCAATTGAATAACGACGAAGTTCGGCTTGATCGATGTGGCGAGTCCCTCCGTACGCTGCAATCAGTTTTTCAAATTCCCGATTGGCCTGCACGTAACGGTCAGCAAAGAAATAAGATTCGCCGGCGAAATAAAACGAGTCTTCTTCAATTTCAGTATCCACTCCAGTTGAAGCAGCTAATCGGAACAACCGCGCGGCCTCGGAAAAATCTTCTTGATAAGAGGTTCCACCGGGATCCGCATCCATTTTCGCGACGGCAGAGTTGTAAAGCGTTTTCGCCTCAAGGAAATATTTCTGGGACATCTCATGATCGACCCCTCCCATTCGCGCTTCGAGCGTTGTCAAAATCTGACTTGGCGACAGATCATCCAGCACAATCCGATCCGAATTCCTGGCTCCCAAAGGGTCAAGGATTTCGTCCGCTCCAGGCTTAAACCGATCCTCTGATTCTTTCTTGTAGGCTGATTCTTTATCCTTGGACAAGAACGAGGACATTCCGCCAGAATCAAATACCGTGCAGCCTGAAACTGAGAATGTCAGTAAGGCGCAACTCAATAATAAAAACCACAATCTCATGCCCGACTTCCTTGTCGACGTGAAAACGTCAAATTTATAGATTTCCCAAAAACTTGTAGAGCTTCGGTTGAAACCCCAGCAAGTGAGTGATGTATTTGTGAATTAAACGCCTTACTTCTTTCAAACAACGATCTGCTTCCGTGCCGGTCGCGTCTGACTCCATCAATTCTGTATTGTCCGCATCTGGACTCTCGTCGGTTTCCGCCGAAAATGAATCCCGCACTTCTATCTCTCTTTGCAATTTTTGATTGTCAACGACACTTAGTAACTCCTGACGCTGCCCATTCCAGTTATCTGAATTCTGGGATTGTTCCCCGATTTGACCGCCGACAATTTCCAGTAAAAACTGTAAACCTTCGGGGCTTAAACTAACAATGTTCGACTCACTGCCACGACAGGAACCACACAAAATACCGCCCGCATTCAAGCCGAAACTTACCCTCGCAATCGTCGTCTTTTCACGTCCACAGCTGACACACTTCGTCAGCATCGGAAGATGCCCAAGAAAACCAAGCATCCTCAATTCGTACTTTAATAATGTTAAACCAACCTCGTCCTCTGAAATCTCAGTCGAATCAATTTGTTGGATCAACTGAGTCGACAGTTCAAATAATTCAGGATGGGGATCGCCGTCATCCGTTAGGGAATTAAGCAACTCAACAATGTAATAACCCGCGTATAAACGATCTAAACTACGTGTCGCACTTCGAAATCGCCGCTCTAATTTAGCCTCCGTCAACAACCCCATTGCGTCTGAATTTTTGTTGAGGAACACTATTCGACACAACGCTAGGACGTCAAGAGCAGCCTCAAATGGACTTTTGGGCCGACGAGCACCTTTTGCCATAGTCGTTATTTTGCCAAAATCGCGCGTAAACAAGGTGACAATGCAGCTGGTTTCACTGAAGGGAATTACTCGCAGTACAATTCCCGTGGTTTTTTCTGCCGCCATATCAACTCAGTGTCAGGTTTTACGAAGATTCTCTTCCAAAGTTCACCAAATGTACCACAAACTCGGTTTTACTTAAGCGATAGCACACTAACGAACGAGACACCCCGCTAGCACATCAAAGAGACTCTCCAAGACGACCTGGGTTCGGCGATCGGCGGGGTGTTGCCAAATTGGTTCGGTTACTTAATCTATCTGCTCAGATTTCTTCGAGCTTTATTTGCAATCTCTCGTCCCGCGGGGCCAGTTAATTGCTCGCTTAATTAACTTTGAGACTCAAATTTCGATCACTCTGGCTGCTGGATGCACGCAAATAGACAACAACCCCCGACAACCTGGTAAAACATTTTCAATCGTGGATTCGTCCTCGAATCTGCGTCCGATGATGCGCATGGCAATCCCTGCGCTCGCCGAAGAAACCCTTGTTTTAATGGTAACGTGGACCGATTGGCTACTTGCCAGTCGATATTTTGTAGAGGACGGGGATGCAACCAAAGCTGCAATGGGGTTAATGGCCTATCTGATGTGGCTGATTCCGAGCATGTTCTCGGTTGTCGCAATTGGTGCGACAGCACTGATCGCTCGATGGGTGGGCGCAGGGGATTTTGAAGCAGCTAAGAAAGTAGCGAACCAGGCATACCTGGTGGCAAGTATCGTCTCGCTTTCTCTGATGGTGCTAATTGCTTTTTTTGGTCAACAATTTATTGCGGTGATGCAACTTAAAGGTGATTCTGCAGACTTTGCAATTCGTTATCTCAACATTGTCACGCCGTTAATGCCGCTAATAATGTGTTCCCAAATTGGAGCCGCTTGTCTCCGCGGAGCAGGAGACACGACCACCGGTTTCTTAGTGAAAATAGTCGTCGTGATTGTCAACATTCTCGTCAGTACTTTATTGGTGACCGGCTGGGGCATGTTTCCTCAATTCGGTTGGGAGGGAATCGCGATTGGAACAGCAACCGGTTACGCAGTCGGCGGCTCCATTATTCTGGGAACTTTGATTGTCGGGCGTGCCGGATTGCAACTTCGATTCGACTCACTCAAACCAGACTGGAATGTTCTTTCTAAGATGTTTCGAATTGGCTTACCGGGGGGATTTGACATCGGCACCCTGCTGTTTAGCCAATTGCTATTCTTAGGCTTAATAAACAGTCTTGGACAAGCCTCCGCCGCCGCCCATGGGTTAGCGGTGCAGATCGAAGCCTGCGCGTTCCTCCCGGGAGCTGCTTTTCAAGTCGCCGCTGCGACAATGGCAGGTCAATTCCTCGGTGCAAAATCACCGGAGCGAGCAACAAAGAGCGTTCTTCTTTGCCTTTATATTGGCGGTGCGATCATGTGCATTGGTGGCATTTGCATGTACTTTTTTGGAATCGAAATTGCAACCGTTTTCACCGGTGACCCCACCGACCCGACCACAATCAGCGTTGCCTCTTTACTAAAAATCGTCGCCTATGCCTTGCCAAGCCTCGCAATCGTGATGGTTCTGACCGGAGGTTTCCGTGGAGCTGGCGATACTTTTTGGCCCTTCATTTTTACGGCCGTTGGCTTTTTTATAATCAGAATCCCCTTGGCAGTTTTCCTCGCCTTCGGAGTTTTTGAAATCCCTTACATCGGAATGACAATCCACGGGCTTGACTGGGGGGTAGCAGGAGCATGGTATGCCATGGTGGCCGACCTAATCGTTCGGAGCGTTTTGGTCAGTTTCCGATTTGGAAGCGGACGCTGGCGAGAAATTAAAATTTAGATCCCCTACTGACCTAAATTGACTCGAGGTGAACGAACTTACTGATGCGTCGGTTTCACAAATTTCCGCTCGAACTCTTGAACTACCGGGCGACTTGGCAGGTGGTGGTTAACGTGAGGCCGCTTTTCGATCAACCACTTTTGGGCCGCTTCCGCACTGATCTGTTTCGACTTCATTAGCCAGCAAATTGCAACCGTCGCGCTTCTTCCACGACCCGCTTTGCAGTGAATGTACACGGTTTTCCCGGCATCTACGTTGTCTTGAATAAAATTCACGGCTCTGTCGACGTCTGCGAACGAAGGATGAGTAAAATCGATCGTAGGCATTCTCATCTGCTCAATGCCGAACTTGGCGTATTCCGTCTGTGGCCCCGCGTATTCCTCGCAGGTATTTACCACCGCTTGCACCCCTTCGGAAGCAAGCTCGGAAACATCCTTCGAAAACGGAAACGCTCCCAAGACAACATGATCGTCAATTGGATCCCTCCAATTACGCAACTTCAGCCAACGTCCGAGCACGACATTCCACAATAGTGTCGGGTAAAAGATCACTCTCGCTTTGATCCAATTGAAAGCCTGCATTCGATCCGTCCATAAAAAACAACTTTTGACTGCCGCTAATCTATCTTGGATCCACACGGCTCCCCAGCGGGGGATGTTTAAACAAACCATTGAAAGGCGAATTTAACCAGTCGAACATCAACGATCAGCATCCCACCGAATCAGTGTTACCCGGCCACATTAAATTCCCAGTATCGACTCAGCTTTCTCGATAAAAGCGGCCGGCGTTTCATCTTTCTCCGCAGCAATTTGACCTAAAACTTCCCCGTTCTGATCTAACAAAAGAATGGTTGGGTATTGTGAAATCTGATACCGCTGCTTCAAGGCTTCATTCTGTTCCTTAATCTCAGCCGATTGCTTAGTTACCTTAGGGTAATCCAACTCCAGTAAGATAACCTTGCCCTCGGTCCAAGTCATGAACTCATCAGAGTCCAAAACATTTCGTTTTAGCCGCTTGCAAGGTCGGCACCAATCACTACCAGTAAATCCGACCAAGACAGCCGCTCCTTGTTCGGCCGCAATGCGCTGTGCGGTTTCATAGGATTCGTGCCAGATTGCCAATGGAACGTAATCTGAATCTGAAATTGTCTCTTCAATCGTCGCAACACCATCCCCGGTTGATTTCCAGATCGCAAGACTGCGCAATGAAGCCGAATTGCATCCGGTCAGACACATGACCGCTAATAAATAAACGGACAAAAATCCTAAGCGAGGTGCGTTGCCAAACCTATTCGTCATCTGCGTCGGTTCCTCATTCATTACTCGTACGTAGAAAGTCGCGAGAGAATACCGAATTCACGATTTGGACTCTATTCCAATTTTCAGGACTTAGACGGCAGATGATTGGATTGAAGAAATCACAGACAAAACACTCTTTATTCTGCTATCAATTCTAATTTCTAGCCACAAACCTTATTTTCATGAGGCAGCGGCAAATGGAATCTAGGAAATTTACCCTTCCCTCTTTTATCTCATGGACGCAATCAAACCAAATCTAATCAATGCGTTTCTTAAACGTAAACAGAGACGCTCCCACGTCCAGATTCGATCGATCGGGATGAGAGCAACCGAGATATCCAATCATCGCTCTCTCAATACGCGAAAACCTAGATTCAGTGAGCGTGGTTGACTTAACCCGCCGGAAGGCTACTTTGGTCGCATGTCAAATAAAAAACTAAGCCCCGAGATACAAGCAATTTTGTCTGCTTCTGACGCAGGCCTTCACGCCACCACTATCTCATTGGTACAACAATTTTTGGTCGAAAACCCGGATAGCCCTCGTGGGTGGATCGACCTCGGACGTGCGTTTGCTCAGATATTTCGTTTTGATGAAGCAGAGCAAGCCTTCAACAAAGTCATCGAATTGTCGGAGGAAACATCTGCTGCCGCCATTTATGGCGAAATTGGCAACCTCTATCGAATTCAGGGTAAATTCGCTCAAGCAGCTCAATACTATGACAAACAAATCTCTACTGATCCCGAGGATGCGCTAGGATATCTCTACCTAGGCAATCTGCTTCTGCGCCAAGGAGACTTCAAGGATGCAGAAGCGGTTTTTCGAAAAGCGCTGGATTGTAAAGTAGCGTGTTTTGACGAGGTACACTATTCACTCGGCCTCGTTTTCCGTTGCCTTGAAAACTACGTCGATGCGGCTTCCCATTTCAAACAGGCGATTGAATTAAACGATCGACACGCCGAGGCCAAAGTCGCACTAAAAGATGTCAAACAACTTAGTTAATGTTAAACTCCTTGACACGAAAAAGCTGGAGCCGAACGGGTCAATTAAGCTAAGTAGAAGTTAGCAAAGTCGCCTTGAACGTACTGGTTCAATTAGAGTCGAAAATGCGCAGTGCCTTAAATGCAAAGTTAACATCATGACTGAGCCACCACATATCCCCCTGAAGAACCAGCGATCCTATTCGATCGACGAAACCATCGAACGTTCACGCAGCTTTTATCAGGAAATTAAACGACGACGCACCGTCAGAGACTTTTCCAATCGACCGGTTCCTCGTGAGGTCATTGAAAACTGCATTCTCGCTGCCGGAACCGCACCCAACGGCGCTAATTTACAACCGTGGCATTTCTCCGTGGTTGAAAACTTGGACGTGAAAACAGCGATCAGAACAGCAGCGGAGCAGGAGGAAGAAGCTTTTTACAATGGCAAAGCCCCACAAGCCTGGCTGGATGCACTTGCGCCGCTAGGAACGGATTCCAGTAAACCGTTTCTGGAAATAGCGCCGTACCTGATCGTTATTTTTTCGAAATCGCATGAACAGCGGAATGATGGTTCGACCGTCAAGAATTACTATGCCAATGAGTCAACTGGAATTGCAACTGGATTTCTGATCGCAGCCCTGCATGATGCCGGACTTGCCACGCTGACGCACACACCCTCACCAATGAAGTTTTTAAATAAAATCCTAAACCGACCTGCCCATGAACGCCCGTTCGTGCTCCTGGTCGTTGGCTATCCAGCTGAAAATGCGGTCGTACCAGATATTTCTAAGAAGCGTCTCGAAGAGATCACAGACTTTATCGACTGACGGAAGAAGTTCAGTCTCCGGGCAACCGTGCAATCTATCGGCGATCGTTTGGCTGCTGCTCCAGTTCAGCCACCTGTTGGTAGACGGGAAGATAACGGTAATAGACCTCAAGACTCAAAGTGGCGATTGCCGTTGAATAGACTTGCCCGCCATATCCACCCCATGTGCCGTTAGCAGGCCAGCTTCCAGCATCATCTCCATCACGGTTTTGCAGCGCCAACAGAGATCGCTTGAGTGCTTTATTCCAACGCTCCCAGCCGCTCCCGCCGGCCTGGTACATGGCCAGGGTTCCATAGTACCAATAGTAGAGGTTCACTTGTTCTTCAGAAGGGAGATTGGTCTCCATTTGCCGTCGGGCTTCGTCAAGCGTATCGGGGCCAACCGACTTGTTTAAGATGTAGCGGCAGAGAAGAGCTTCTGCAGTCATGGGCGAACTCGCCCCCTGCCCGGGCCGGTAAGACGCTAATCCCTGATGCTGCCCTGAACTACATGAATCCAAAAATCCTTTCATTAATTCAAAAGTATTATCGGGCACGAGAATTCCACCTATGCGGGCGCTGTGAAGTGCCAAAACCTGCCAGCCAAACTGGCTCATATCTCCAGAATCACCGGGAGCATATCGCCATCCCCCCTGCCGTCGGTCCTGAGCGTTGATCGAGTAACTAACGCCTTTTCTCACCGCACCGGCAAGTCGCTGGTCTCCAGTCATCGCTAAAGCCTCGCTTAATGCCAAAAGCGACATACTGTGACAGTACATTTTGGCAAACAACTTCGCGTCTCCGGAAAGGTCGCCATTTGGCTTTTGCTGCTTCACCAAAAATTCCAGCCCCCGAAGGACTTCCGTCTGATATCGTCCCTCCAGGTGCGACTCACCACCGGCAAGAAATGCCAAAGTCGCCAGAGCCGTGATTCCGTTGTCCGCATTCGATCCTGCACCACCCCGATCCTCACCAAGCACGCGGTCTTCCCGACCTCCTCCAGAATTTTGGGAACTCCAACGCCCGTCAGACTCTTGATGATCTGCGAGCCACTCTAAACCGAGTTCCACTGCTCTTTCTGTCTCTACTGAACCGCCACGTCGTTTTGCAATCTCACTCCGATTATTCGACTTCCGCAATGTAAAAGCAGCGGGCAAGGGAAGGCCGTCGCCAAGCCGCCGAATGTCGCCCTCAAGAACGACATTGTTCGCCTGACGAAATCCAACGGGTAAATGCTGAGTCGAATGTGTCGGAACTTGTGGAGCAGTGGGGACCGATTCCGGTGAAGCCAAAAACTGAGACCGCGAATCGACGAGATCACTCACAAAAGGTGTAACACTCGACTGGTCGATGTCAGCTGCAATTTTCTGTTCAATCGTGGCAGCAGAATCAACCCGATTTTCGACGGACTGCCGTTCGACAGATTGATCAGCATCAAAAGGCAGCCCCGATCGGGCGTCTTGGGCCTCAGCCCCTCTACGCGTGAACTCAATCGCTTTGGGTTCAATTTGCTTTTTTATACTTGGCGAACTCTCGGCAATCTCTTCAGGTTTATCTAAAAAATCTGCCCGTTCCCCGTTCCCCTCGTTCGCATTGATCGAGATTTCAGTTTTCTTCGTGGTGATTTTTTTGGGAACCCGATCTACAACTTTTCCAGAAAACCCCTCCGCATCCAATTCCGGCCGTGCCAATTCATCCTCGGTTGGAAGCGGCTGATCAACCACAAACTGTTTCATACTTTTGGAAAGCGACTCCGTGGATTTCACAATTTCCAATCCATCAATTGAATCGCCCGATTCCTCG
>JAALLA010000181.1 GCA_011087765.1 Pirellulaceae bacterium | reverse complement strand
TCACTTCACCAGACGAAAAATAAATGCCTGCTAATAGGTTTCGAGATTCAAGACTTTGAAAACTGAAACTGCTTAACTTGGTCGCGCGTCTGCGATTGACCAACTTTGGACTCCGCTGTTTCCTGCCTTGAAAGGCGGCTTTAAAAAATTTCATCATCGTTTCGAAACCCTGTTTCATGTTGATTTCTGCCAAATGCCTGTTTTCAAACGTACCATATTAAAAAGCGACCGTAGCACAAATACTGGATTCCTGATCTGGCTGGGGACGCGATAAAAAAGTAAATGCCAGCACCGCCACCAGTAAAATACGACGTTTTTGTTCCCTGCAGCTAGAATTGGATACACCGCATTCCCCAATCGAGTTGATTCAACAGTGGCAGCAACCAGAGCAATTGGTAAAGGAATCGTAAGTGTTTTCATCGAAAAGGAACCCGATCTCAATCGGACAACTTCCATCACTGTTTACAAAAACAAACGTTTTTCATGGACGATCATTTGCCCGTTACTTTCTCGGGCGCGATGCACCAACTGCTCTCCCTCCCCTCGATGCGCATAAATCGCTTCCCCGGGACTGACGAGTTGGTTCCAGTGCTTCTGGAAAACGTTCACGTCCGATCTATTTTTCGCCAGAGCTGTCGGAACCGCATGGTACATCGCGAGCTCTGTTTTTGTCTTTTCGAAATAATGCCCAAGCAGCTCAGGAAGAATACTTGACAACCAAGTTTCATAACGATGTTTGACGTGCCTTGGGATTAGATAGCGTGGACGATCGATGGGGCCCAGCAACTCTTTAATTGCCTCACTAAATTGCAAACTCTCGGCGGGACTGGATTCCTCCAGAAATATGCGAACATATCCGCCAGACAATTGGCCTAAACGATATCGCAACCCCGATCGAAAGTGACCAAGCTCGACAAAACTAAGCATAACCGCTTCGGCCATCGATGAAGTGAGCGACTCCTCGGTCCAAATTTGTTTTTTCCTAATCCCGACTGGAAACCCAAAACTCTTATTTGAGCTTTTGATTTCAACAGCATTGATCGGCAGCGCACGGTACGGATGACCAATTTTCCACAACTCTCGAACGTGGTCCCGGTTCTCACTGCGCATTAACATCTCAGTGTTCAGCACGGATGCCGCGCCAAATAAGCCTTCGGGTTTCACATCTGTAAATGCGGGATGAACATGCCCAACCCCCATTTCGATAACTCCATCGTCACTCACTCCGTAGAGGTGCCTGTGCTTATCCTTGAAGCGTCGGTAATCGTCATACCCCTTGTTGAATTCCGGCGCTAAACAAACCACGTCCCAATTATTAGCTAACTTGTCATTCCAGGCAGGGTCCAGACGAAACGACCGCCCTCTCAATTGATTGATACTCATCTTGGTGGTAACCGTGGTCAAATCAATCAGAACATTGATTTTATTCGCATCCCACCCTTCACCTAATAAGCCTCGGGTTCCAACCAAACAGCGAGTCAAACCTTTTTGAAATAAATCCGTGATCATTTCGACGTAGACCCTCGGAGCCCAATCGGCGCCTGCACCGCTAATTTGCCGGAAACCCGCCATCGCCTTCGATGACAAAGAAACCGTCAATTTGCGTTTCTCCAGCCATTGCCGACAGTCGTACAAAAAAGCCTCTTCGATTTCATCGTCGATCAAAATGGTGGTGCCGGTTAAAAGAATTGGATCGAGGAGATCCGTCTTCGGATCACTTAAAACAGACTTAAACGCCGCGATCGCACCTCCCGTTTCACGGTCCATTAGTTCCTTTAATTCGGATGTGACCGCAGAAGACCTTTCGAAGTCAGCGATAACAACTGCCCGTAACCGCTTGTCCAAATTATCCATCTCTTGCCGGAGAATCGGAACCAAAGCATCGGACTTGCTTTTGGAATAGGCAAGCACCCGGCCAACCGGGGAAACGCAAGGACGAGTCCCCGTTTCTGTCACCTGAAATCCAAGCGTCCGTAGACTCCGTGTCAACCTCTCTCCTACTTCTTGCAATTCTGGCTCACTTGCCCGCCTCAAAAAATAACGAATGAAGCGATCCAAAACAGAAACCCAGTATTCCAACGGTGGGACTCTTGACGGTAAATCTTCACCCCCCAACTCAGGCACATCCGGGGGTAATCTTATTTCACGACTGATCAAAAACTGCCTCGCAGCCAGCGAAAACACAGGATCACGTCGTTCAAAATTTGCCCAATTCGTCGCAACCCCAACAGGCAAGGTTAAATCTGAAAGCGTTCTGCTGATCCACTCTGGTAAATTCGCGGGAGAACTGACGGAACCGACCGGGTCAGAATGAGTCCCAGCCGGTAAAGATTCCAACTCGTTCTTTAAAAACCCCTGATCACATACCTCTTCAATCAAGTCACTTAACTGCTTATCTGCTGTCGCAATGAACTGAAGCTCATTGTTGTTGGGGCGAACAAAATATGCCAAATCTTGATAGGGCGCTAAATAGCCATCTTTGACAACCGCTGGAACCGGGACATCGAAATCTATCGGTCCAAAAAATTGATCATACCGCCGAACATCACGATCATCTTTGCCCGCCCGATCGGGTGGAGTCGCCGTTAACCCCAACACAACGGGATCACCAAGCATCGGCATCGCATCGGCTAAAACCCTCCCCCAGTGCCCAAGCAAATGATGGCATTCATCTAAAATAACCAGTCCTACCTGGCGTTCCACTAATCGCCCTAGCGTTTCCCGACTGGAACGATGAAGTAACGAAACCGAATCCCCGCCGCGAGAAACCTCGTCACGAATCTTCTTTTTAAACCCGCTTATCTGTTTTTGATAATATCCTGGATTCTTTTCTCGCAGATCTTCAATCCAACAATTTGCCTCGTCCAAAGTCGCAACTTGGTTGTCATCGATTAACTTATTCCGCCATAACTCTAATCCCGACTGGTCTATCTCACTTATTCCTCGAGAGGGCAGGGTAATCGACTGATAGGTCAAAGAGGTCAGCAATTCCGGTTTTCGCGGATCGGTAGAAACATGCGATTCGAGATCACCCTTAATTTTAAAGAGGTCCACACGGGACGCCCATTGTGATTGAATCGCAGAATTGGGGGACAAAACCAGACAAGGCTTCCGCACAAGCTCAGCCCACAAATAAAGCCCAAGAACCGTCTTGCCCGATCCAGGTGGCGCGACGACATGCAAACGTCTTTGCCCTTGAGACAATTGCTTTTTCGCAATTTCAAATACTTCCTGTTGAGATGGCCTCAATTGACCAGCAAACTCAATCTCAGGAAAAACTGAATCGCCCACTCGTTCCTCACATTCAAAAAATCGAATTAAATGGGCCAGCAGGAAAGACAATCCACGAGCAGCCTAACCAACAGTTTTGCTATTACTCATTTTTTCGACCCGTACAGCACAAACTTTATATTCACCCGTTCCTGTTACCTGATCGCCAGCGTCGTTGGTTAAAAGATTGGCCCGAGATTCTGAAAAATGCATCGGCATCCAGATACAACCCGGTCGCATGCGAGGAGAAACCCAAACTTCCGCTTCCACCTCCCCGCGACGCGACATTACACGAACATTTTCGCCGTGTTTCAATTCTAACTTCCTTGCATCACTACGATGCATCTCAATAAAATTATTACGCTGTTTAGCAACTGGCCCCGCATCTCGACGGGTCTGCGTCGCACTATTGTAATGGTAAAGCGTACGTCCCGTTGAAAGCACCAATGGGTAATCATTGTCCGGCAACTCGGCACTCGGGCGATAGTCAACAGCTTGAAAGGGAGCTCGACCAATCATAGGCCCGTCAATATGCAACGTTGGAGTCCCCGGATGTGTCTCGTCAGGACATGGCCATTGAAGCCCCGAAATACTCTCTTCCAATCGCTCGTGAGAAATGCCCGCAATCTTTGGCGTGAGCGATGCGTACTCGGAGAACACCTCACCAGCATCCTCGTATTCTGGCATTGGATAACCTGCGGATCGAGCGACGTCGCACAAGATCTTCCAATCTTCCCTGGCTTCTCCGGGAGGATTTACTGATTTACGAACCCGCTGCACTCTCCGGTCACTGTTGGTGAAAACTCCATCTTTCTCTGCAAAGCAAGCTCCCGGCAAAATGACATCCGCAAACCGCGTGGTCTCGTTGTGGAAAATCTCCTGACAAACTACGAATTCACAACGGTTCAGCCCTTCTTCCACTTTGGTAACATTTGGCTCAGAAATCACAATATCCTCGCCCATTACATAGACAGCCTTAAGGTTGCCGACGGCCATCTCCTTCATCATGACATTCAGATTCAAGCCGTTGTCCGGGGACAACGGTACACCCCAGGCGTTTTCGAATTTCTCCCGAACCTTGGAATCCGTTACCGACTGATACCCCGGATAAAAAATTGGAGTCGCTCCCGCGTCATTAGCTCCCTGCACATTGTTCTGTCCTCTCAATGGATTCATCCCAGCCGACCGAACGCCGAGGTGACCTGTCATCAGAACAAGATTCGCTAAACAATAAACATTGTCGGTGCCGTGCGTGTGTTCGGTTATCCCCAGAGTGTAGTAAATACCGGCATGTTTCGTGGTCGCATACAACCGCGCTGCAATTCGAATATCGTCTGCCGGCACTCCCGTAACTTCTTCTGCCTTTTCGGGCGTGTAATCAGCAACTTTTTCCGCCATCGCATCAAAACCATCTGTATTGGCCTCGATAAATTCGCGATCGTGAAGACCTTCGGCAATGATCACATTGGCCATCGCCGACAACAGCCAAACATCTGTCCCCGGCTTCAGTTGCAAATGCAAATCGGCCATATCCGCCAGCCAAATTTTTCGAGGATCCGCAACAATTAGTTTTGCCCCTCGTTGCCGCGCACGTTTCATCTCCATCGCAATGATCGGGTGTGCCTCGGTCGTATTAGAACCGATGACAAACATTAATTCTGAATCTCGTATCTCCTCGATCGAGTTAGTCATGGCACCCGCGCCAAACATTGTCACCAGACCGGCAACGGTGGGAGCATGTCAGGTGGCAGCACATTGATGAATATTGTTAGTTCCAAAAACCGCTCTCGACAACTTCTGCATCAAGTAATTTTCTTCACCAGTACATCGGGAAGATGAAATGAAGCCGAGAGAATCAGCCCCATGTCTTGCTTTAACAGCCATTAAGCCATTTGCCGTTGCCTCCAATGCTTCTTCCCAGGAAGCTGGGCGCAGTTCCCCATCAGCTCCGCGAATTAAGGGCGTGGTGATTCGATCCTCATGATGAATGAAATCATAGGCAAACCTTCCTTTCACACAGAGGTTCCCGTCATTGACCGTCTCACCCGGTTCTGGACTGGTAACTTTGACTACGCGATCATTGTGGACGTGCAGATCCAGCTGACACCCAACACCACAAAAGTTACAAGTCGAACGGGTCACTTCTGTCTCAAGTGTTACTAGGTTTGTCGGCGCCTTTTTCTCAATCAAGGCCCCTGTTGGGCATGTCGCAATGCAGCCCCCACACAGTTCACAGGTGGTATCAAGAAGCCCGCGATTACCCGCGGTGGCAATCGTCGTCTCACCACCACGATTGGAAAGCGTGATCGCATTAACCGCTTCGACTTCATCGCAGTATCGCGTACAGCGAGCACACAGAATACACAGTTCTGGATTAAATTCGATGTACGGATTCACGTCTTCCGGACGTCCCGCTCGAGGCGCATTAACGGGCTCAAGGGGCAACGGATCAATCGTCTTACACAGTTCTCTCAACTGATTTCCATTTCCGGTCTCCACCGGCAACCCCGACTCATCGAGCTGATGATCCGACATGTACATGCTATACAGAATCGTACGATGCTTTTCGATCCGCGTGGATTCTGTGGTTACTTTCATATCCGGCTGCACTTTCCACGCACATCCTGGTTGCAATCTGCGCTGCCCCTCGACCTCCACCAGACAGACCCGACAAGCTCCAGCAGGCTCAAGCCGTGTATCGTGACAAAGCGTCGGTATTTCAATTCCCTCACGCCGCGCAACATCGACGACCGTCTCACCTGAAATCGCTCGGCAAGATTGGCCGTTAATCTCAATAGAAAAAGTCTCGACCCGCTTCTGATTCGGATAATTCATTGGCTCATTCGTGATTGCAGTTAGTTACAAACCGGCACAATACTGGTAATAAAAATTCAATCTCATGTTTTTCAATCTCTTGTTTTAAAGGCATCGGGAAAGTGCTTTCTGGCCGATTCAAGCGGCTTTGCGGCTACCATGCCAAGTCCACAAATCGACCCCTCTTCCATTTCCCAACCGACATCGGCAGTCATTGCCAGCGTTACCGGATCGCCCAACTGGATAAACTGATCGACCTGCCGCCGGATGTATTGAGTTCCGATTCGACAGGGCGCGCACTGACCACAACTCTCACGCTCAAAAAACTCAAGCTGCCAGGCCGCCGCTTTTGCCATGTCGACGGTATCGTTAATCACCACAACTCCAGCACTTCCCAACATCGAACCCGCATCTGCAAGGTGTTTATAATCCAAAGGCAGTCCGCGTTCGGCAATCGGTAGAAATCCAGACGACGCCCCACCCGGCGAGAAAGCAATTGGGTTTCCAACATAACCTCCGGCTGCCGCGACTAACTCGTCCAACGAAACGCCTAACGGCAACTCATAAACCCCGGGGGCGACGACGTGCCCAGAGATACAGTAAAGCTTACTGCCCGCTTCAGTTTTCCCGAGGGAGCGGAACCAATCTCCTCCGCGATGAATAATTGATGGCACACAAGCGATAGTTTCGACGTTATGAATCAAACTCGGCTTTCCTCGAAATCCCGACTCAGTGGGGTAGGGTGGTTTCAATCGGGGCATCCCCCGTTTTCCCTCAAGCGACTCCAACAAAGCCGTCTCTTCTCCACAGATGTAAGCTCCGTGGCCTTTGACAATGGTGAACTCAAATTCTTGCAACGCTGCTTTTGAATCTTCCAACGCACGTTCAATCGCGCGATACTCGTTCGTGTATTCACCCCGAATGTAAATATAAATTTCTTTTGCCTCAATCACGTGAGCTGCGATCGCGAGGCCCTCTAACATTTTGTGCGCTTGACGGAGAATCAATTCGCGATCCTTGAAAGTACCGGGCTCAGCTTCATCTGCATTGCAAATGACATAACGTTCCGTTTCTGCCTGCTGCCGTAACGACGTCCATTTAAAATGAGCCGGAAACCCTGCACCTCCACGTCCCTGAAGCCCCGACGACTCCAGAGCTGCAATCACATCTTCTGGGCTCATCTCTTTTACTTTTTTCAATGCCGAGTAAGTTAAATCGACCTCGCCAGCAAGATTCATCGCCAATTCGTTGGGAGGAGAAATAGCTGTTTTGTGTTTTGCATAAGTCACCAGTTCCATCGCTTCATCAAGTGAAGCAGGAGCTAAATCGCATTGTCCTAGGCAGCTCACTCGCTCAACCGCTTTACCAGCTTCCGTCAGTTCCATGGCCAATGAGTCAGCTCCAAACATCTGACAGGTTAATCCGTCACATAAACGAATCCTCTGGCCCGGTTCCCGAAGCAAAGTATAAAACAGCCCCGTCCCCCAGATGTCGGCTTCAGGTATTCCAGTCTGCTCATGAACCTCTCTTACCGAATCCTCCGTTACTCCACCCGCATGCTCGAGCAATTCAATAATTTTTTCACGGTTGGCATTCGGTTTTTGCATAACTAGTCCTGTAATAATGTTCCCTTTAGGATATAAGAATAATGCGGTTCATGCACCGCTAATTTGACGCAATAAATTCGATCACCGACGTGTTTTTCGCGAATGGATGCTCCTTTGAATCGAAATATAAATAACTTCTCGCGGATCGTCATCAAAATTGGATCGGCACTTTTAGTGGATCCAGACCGCAATTTGAGGAAAACCTGGCTTAACTCTCTGATCGACGACCTCGCCAGCCTCGTTCAATCCGGGAAAGATGTTCTCATCGTTTCGTCGGGAGCGATTGCACTTGGCCGAAGTCAGCTAGGGTCTCCGCAAAGACACGAACAACTTAAATTAGAAGAAAGCCAAGCGGCCGCCGCTATCGGACAAATCGAATTGAGTCGAGCCTACAACGAATCACTCAACCGCCATCAACTTTCCGGCGGGCAGATCCTCCTAACACTTGGTGACACCGAGACGCGGCGCCGGTATCTCAACGCCAGAGCGACGATTAACACCTTATTGCATTCCAGTGTCATTCCAATCATCAATGAAAATGATTCCGTCGCTACTGCCGAAATTCGCTACGGTGACAATGACCGCCTGGCCGCGAGAGTTGCGTCCATGGTTAATGCCGACTTGCTCATCCTGCTCTCCGATATTGATGGACTCTACGTGCAACCGCCTTCCATTAATCCTAACGCGAAACTTCTGGAAGAAGTCGAGTCGATAACGGCCGAAATTGAAAACATGGCTGGAGAATCCACCAATCAAAATTCAAAGGGAGGCATGAAAACAAAAATTGAAGCTGCAAAAATAGCAACCGCCTCTGGAACCACCATGGTGATCGGATCTGGTAAACCGGAGAATCCGATCTCTAAAATTGTTGCGGGGGCGAGATCGACCTGGTTTGCCCCTTCTCGAAACCCAGTCAACGATCGAAAAAAATGGATCGCCGGCGGGCTTGATGTCGCAGGATTGGTTGCAGTGGATCCGGGGGCAATCGCAGCGCTTGAGTCTGGAAAAAGTCTTCTAGCAGCTGGAGTAACTCAAGTCACTGGGAATTTCTTTAGAGGGGATACCGTGGAAGTAGTCGATTCTGAGGGAGTTCGAATAGGATGCGGGCTAATCGAATATGATTCGAAGGATGCTCGCAAGATTTTGGGACTTCAAAGCACTGAAATTCAACAACTTCTACGCCAACCCATTCGCTCCGCAATGATCCATCGTGACAATCTTGTGCTGCATCCCTGATCGCATCATGCGAA
>JAALLA010000017.1 GCA_011087765.1 Pirellulaceae bacterium | reverse complement strand
AAAAAAAACACAAAAAAAAACACACCCCCCCCCCCCCCCCCCCCCCCCCCCCCACCAGCCCCCGCCCCGGGATTGATTGGGATATTCTGCGTATTCAAGGCATCATCAGGGTCATCCAGCGTCAGATTAAGTTCCGTTTCGCCGGTTCTTCTGCCCATAAACGATCGATACCAGTCACCCTCTTGAATACCGAGCGTTCCAACCAATGCCTGACTACCTGGCTTCAATAAATATGGGTTCCAGGCGTTGTCTCGATCTGAAAAATAAACCTCTACACCATTTCCGTGATCGTTGATAATGTCATCAGACACATCGGCTGAATTCGTGAAATAGATGACCCTTTTGGTCCCTGCCTCGGTATCGTTTCCATCGATTCCATCCCCATCCCGATCAGGGCGATCAATGGAAAGTCTCCAAACAGGACTGCTGGTCCCGTTCGCTTCCGAAACAAAACGATCCAACGCAACACTTTGAGTATCATTGTATAGACTCGGGTCTAGCCGCTGATTTAAGCTGTTCTGTGTCCAAGGATTATAAAGCTCGATGTAAGAAAATGCCTCCGGACGCAGTCGTTGGTCGAACAGTTCATTATTTTGTCCAGGTGGCGTTCCAGGATTTGGATTACCATTCTGTTGTCCATTCGCGTTACCGTTGGCATTTCCACCTGGATCGCCAAGATCTTCGGTTCTTCTTGCGTGTACCGCCAACGTCTCTGTAATCAATAGCTCAGGCCGCTCGGCACCCCATACCACATTCGCAGGAGTAGGGTTCCAATTTCCGTCCCAGGGATTCGGGTCAAACGCAAATCTTGTATTGATGTTATCAGGGTCCCGAAAGTCGACCACATTAACGGCCCACTGCGCAATCACTTCTGAATATTCCGGAGCCGTCGGAGTCCCATCGCCGTCCAAATCCACCGGAACCACATCGGATAATAACAGGGCCAACATATAAAGCTGCCTTGTAAAAATAATGCGCGCCTTCGACTCGTTATTCCAACCACCATTGGGAGTGAGATCATTATCAAGATCGAATCCGGGATTTTTAAACTTGGTAAAATCGCGATTGGATTCGAGATTCGCCTCGGCGGGTTCATCCACAAGTCCGTTGCCGTTATCGTCCCATCCATTGCCCAATGGCCGATTGATATTCATCTTCAAACCGGCCAGCAACTCGGGCGCGAACAAACCTTGATCGATTAACGAATCAGCTCGTTGATTGATCTGAGCCAGGGTTGAATTTGCTCCCAGGTCCGACGCCAAAATGGGCAACCGCGAGATCAATTTCGCTTTAAAATTGTCAGGAATCATGGGGACATCCCAACTCTCAGTCGTAATCAAATTACGTTTCGATCTGGGAATTCCACCAACAATGCCGTTGTTTACGTTGGTCTCACTGTCGGTTTCACTATCAAACGGAATGCGTTTGGAGAGAACATTTGTATCGACGTCGAACGGTCGCAAATGTCGCTCCAAATCTGCTGGAGAGAACGGAGAATTCGAGTGGCTTGAACCTGACTGAGAATCGAATGTCATTTCATACGGGTTGTTAGCGTACTCGGTATCATTCCCAAACTCAGAATCGACCATATCAATCACAGGCAGACTGTTAGGAAAGCCCGCAACATTGGGATCCCGAAAATCATCAGTGGTATTGCCGTTGAGAACGACCGACAACTCAGGAAAGCCAAAACTAAATCGGCCGTGAATATCCATCGCGCTCGAGGCAAACAGCGATCCATTGTCTGCCGCATCGCGATTCACGGTTCCAACGGCGACTGGCCAATTCACGACCCCGCGCGGATAACCAAATAGCTTTCGCAGTGTATCCGGTTCCGGATCATTGTAATATCCTGGCGTCCCGCTTTGGCCGTACCGACCTTCCATCAAGTATTGATATTTTTCTAATATCAGATTGGCGTCGAGGGAGGGAAGACTGGCATCGCGATTGAGATCATCATTGAACACAATTCCCGCGAAAGAAATTTCGGGGGGACCATATCCCTGACCACGTGGCAGATCGGAATTATGAATTTGCTGCGAGATGAAGTAATCATCCTTGGCTTGCACCAGACTGCCGTGAGCATTCAGGTTCAGCCGACCATCAAGGTCGACCACCTTGTAGGCGACCAATGGTTTAAAACGTCTACCATCGGCATCCGTGAGGACTTCGTAACCATTGTCGATAAACACCGCATCTTTTTCACCGTCGTTATCAGAATCGACGTCTAAAGTATTATTTTGAAATACCCGAAAATCATTTTCTCCGCCCGGATCAGGCACGACAACAACGCCACCTCCATTAAAATCACCCAATGACTCTCGATGAAAACTCGGAATTACAGATCCGTTCCGATCGCGGCCACTCAAAAACATGTTCTGAAAATCAGCAGCGTCATAAGACTCGTTGGGGCTGTGATCTCCTCCATCCAAGTAATTACTTAGAAAATCGGCACCAGCTTCACCAACGCGATTAGGCTGTAGTGCCGAATCACCCAATTCTCGTACCGGATCAGCTTTTTGGCCACCCGCACCGGTGCCTGAAAAATCACGACCATTCACGATCACCTGTGATTCAACCAAGTCCGCTATCGAACCACCTACACCGCCAAATTGCCCAACGCGCGGAAAGGGAATGATAAACTCATGGTTTCCCGTATCTTCGTTGAATGAATGCTCGACAATTCTTGTTGAGTAACCGGTCGCTGATTTTGTAACGAACGAGAAAACTAGACCGTTGTATAAACCGGCGACTGGCACGTCAAAAGTATTAGGGCTAGCGGACTCCGCTTGACTAAGAAAGTCTGCGTAGGCGTCATCCGATTTACGCAAATCCTGAACCTGATTTTTAATCCCGGTATTTGAACCCAAAACAAGCCGCAAGAATTGCTCTGGCTCTACACCATTATCATTATTGTCGATATTGCCATCTAGATTTGAATCAGCGAAATCATAAGCGTCGGTAACAAATGCTTTGAATCCATAACCATACTGATCCGACAATAAATCATGCGCCCTCAAGGGAGATGACTGGTTGAGTAAACTGGGGCCACGAACGACGTCGTAAAAAGCTCGACGAATCGTCGCTTCGTGATCGACGACATGGAGTTTCGACTGTCCACGCTTTCTGGCGGCCTTGAAATAGTCATTCGAGATCACAACAAACGTCGTACCCATCAACAAGAACAGAACAATCATGCTGACAACAAACAGCAGCGTGATTCCCTGGCGATTTTTCGGATTTCTGATTTTCATGGCTGCCTCCAATGGACAGGTTTCGGTTGGAATTGAGAGAAGTCTAAGTGAGGAGAGAAGTAGGGGGGAGCGTTAAAAATTAACCGTCCAATTGGATTCGGTTTCAGGAGTAAACGTATGCTCAAACACGCCGATCACATCCTTGAGATGAACGATGTACGTTGGAGTGCCTTGCGGTCCAGTCGGATCGAAGAAATTAAAATCGGGTCCGTCTAAGGTAAGCAGCGTATCGACCGGAGCGGGTAATTCCTCTGAATTTGCCATCAGATTTACGATGCGACAAAACGCAATTTGTTTTTTGAACGCGTCTGGTGTGCTCGCGTCTGCATTGGGATCTTGATTGATCAGCATGACCCAGTCATCTCGCTTAAGACTGCCATCAGCCACCGAAACACTTTGGTCAATAACGACATTGGTAAGTGGAGCTTGAGGACCAGCGTTCGCTTCGGAGAGTTGTGTGACCGCCATTTGCCCGTCTTCATCGTCCGCCCGTGTCTTACGAATCTTGTAGGCCAGGATATAGAGTTTATAAGACCACTCGTCACTGTCCGTTGTCACGGCCTGATTGATATAAGGAACAACGATTGCACTCCAGGAGATCCGACCTTTTGACTGGCGTATGATGGCGGCCCCGTTATCATCACGGTCGAAAATCTGCAGTGGCGGGGAAAGATCGTCTACCCCACCTCCGAATGAAAGATCATTGCCACCTCTAAAAAACCTCTGGGCAATACCTTTTGTCATTCCCGTCTTGCCAAACACCCATTGGCCATTATTGTCTTGTAGACCGGCAGGGATCGCGAGATTAAGTACGGGAAACTGCAACTCAGCCGGTAGCGTTCCTCCATTGATCGCTGGATTCAAGGGAAAGCTTCCCGACCCATTCTCAATCACGCCTAACGGATCAAGCGAGAATACTTGGGGACCATCAGTCGCTGGATCATAAGCTCGGTTCTGTGCCGGGATCCACCAGTTTTCAGGATTGCGGTAACCACTAATTTCAAACTGCGAGTACGCATTCCGCGCCAATTGGACTGCGGCATCACTATCCATCCCCACCTTGGCTTGCTTGACTGCAAAAGGGATCAGGACCATGACTCCGAAAACGCCAATCATGGCGACCACGATCGAAGTCAGAACCTCGATAATCGAAAGACCGTTTCTAGGTTGGTTGGTTATTATTTTTTTCATGGAAGGAATCCGGATGAGGAGAAGCGTTACTGAGCAGCACTCTGAAATTCTTTGGCAATTCCGCGGGCATACTCAATGCGAGCACCAAGGGTAGCAGTGGGATCAGTTGGGACTGTGCTAGAGGCTACGTTGGTCGCGCCTGTACTGTTGTTGAGGGTGACCCATAAATTCGCCGGCGAATCAAGCACGCCATTATTCGGCAATGATTCAATTTCATACTCGGAGACGTAAAAGAAAAGGGGACCATTAGGAATGCGTGAGTCAATAAAACCAAAGCCGAATTTATTTACGTCGGGAAAATCAGCGGGGTTCTCAAATTCGTCGACGTAGTTCACATCGAGATAAGGATTGTAGTAGTAAACTCGATCCACGCCGCCGTTCGAATTGAAAATGATCTGCACCGTCCGTGACGCGTAACTCGTATTCAACTTAGCAACAGAGTTAAGGTTTGGATTGGGTGGCAAGATTATTTCATCGAACCAACTTCGCGATGGTTCTACTAGCGGTCCGGCTGTGTTGGCATTCTCATTAATCGGCCCCGAATAACGCAGGTCAACTAAGAATCCATTGGGAAGATCGACACGACTGGACGCCAGCTTACGTGGTTGCCGGTGAACAATGAAAGGAACCGAAGCTCCAACAGGCGGTAACGCAGGCAAGACTGCTCCCCCCATACCAGAACTGAGAGTCAGGACTTTATAGGGCACTGATTCCGGGGGATCAGTAAATGTCGTTTCCGAATCCTCAATCCCGATGATCCGGTATTTTACCGAATTAAAATTCAAACTGATGTAATCGTTAACCAGAATTGCATCTGGCTCAAACGGAGGATAGATCTCCAAGGCATAATCCGCCAATGGCGTCGCCTGACCTTTAGGATCACCTGTCGCAAAGTCGCCAGTGAAGGCCGGCACTTTGCGCATCAAGTACATGGTAGAAGCACCGTAAATCACGCCTTCATCATCGACGAAGTTTTCGTTCCGTTCGATAATCACACCGGCGGTTCCATCATTGACCGCATTTTGACTTGCTTTGGCCAATAGACTGCCGAGCACACGCGCCGATTCACGAATGTTCCGATCTTTGTTAATCGTTCGCAACCGTGGCAGCATCACCGCCGTAATTACAGCAAGGATTGAAATCACAACCAAGAGTTCAACCAAGGTGATCCCGCTATTTCTTTTGAAAGATTTTTTCATCATATTTCTCTCGTTAGCGGATCAATTAAAATCCTGGGTGTCACGACTGGAAAAGACAATGATTCGAATATTGTTAATGACCTGAAACCTTTGTTCGTGAAAAAGGTAGTCGTAGGTTCCGTTCTCATCACGGAAGTCAGGCATCCCATCGCCGTCATCATCGAGGTCCTCAAGATCGCTAATGCCGTCGGCGTCGTCATCCGTGTCATCAACGTCGGGAGTCGTGTCTCCATCGGGGTACAATGTGGTATCCCCATCAGTGTTTTGATTCTCGGGAGCACGCTGCTGAATCTCGTAAAGAAGCGGTTCGCCAAACGCGTCCACAACCTCCATCAACTGATCCCCATCGGTGTCGGCAATCGCCTGAGCACCGAGCGCCTCAACCGCAGGCGCCCCGTCAAAATCATAGCTATAAAGAAACTGATAAAGATATTCGCCGGGCAAATCCAAGTCGTTTTGATATTGCTGGGCGAGTAGTTCCCAGCGCCTCATGATCGCGGATCTTGGGGCATTCGCGTCACCTAAAACCGAATCAGCACGATAGTTACCAATCGGATCCCAAGCCCCCGAAGACACTCCCAGGCCAACATACCCCGGGCCATCAAAAAAGGGACTTATCCCCCGGTTTGAATTGGGGATGTAGCTCCCCTGAGCATTATCAAACAACGGACGTGGCAATTCGACATCGAGCAATTCTGACAGGATTTGATAGCGCAGTTGGCGAAGCCATGTTCGCGGAGGAATATCGGGACCCGCGGGAATAGTATTCAAATCGATTGGCATTCGCCGAACCGAATAATCTTCCATCACGACTTCCATGATCGCATTGATTTGCGTAATCCGCGCTTCGGTTGCCGAAATCTTGGCATCGGTCTGAGCCTGACGCATGACACCCAACGCCATCGTTGAGAGCACGGTCACAATCGCAATCACCAACAACAACTCAATCAATGTGAAACCACATCGACCGGAATCGCGAGGGATGATTCGTTTTCTGGGTTTATGTTTCATGTTCGAAGAGCCGTAAGGAGGGAATGAGAAGAGCGGACCCGCGGTTATTTCACCGCCGAACTATCGAAGGTGCCGGAAAGATAGCGATCCAACATTCCATCGCAGAAATTGCAAAGGTTGTCCGACGCGTACTTGTCACTGGCGAGAACCGGATTGACGAGCCCTGAAGCAGTCTGAACTCCCCACTGGGTTGGGTTTGCCGGAGGATTGTCTGGATCGACAGCCAACTTATCCAAACCCCAGGTTATCAGTTGGAATGATTTTGGATTTTCATAAGACCGGAACGGTGTACCAATATTATTTTGAACGTAGTAACCATCGTACGAAGTCCCGTTGTTGTAACTCCCAGCATCAATGTAAAGGAACGGGGCTTCTGTGTTGGCTTGTTGGACGTAAGAGGCAACCAGGCCATTCTCGATCAACTGATCTCCTTTGAATTCGTAAAACACATCCCGCTCCAAGGTCGCGTCGTCATAAGTCGTGGGATACGAACCGGGACCCACCCCGTTGGTAAGTGGGTATTGCTTGTTTTTAAGTAAACCAGACAGCCAAAAAACCAAATCCTGCCCCGAAGCATGATTGATATTTTGACCGACGTTCTGCCACCACAAATCGATCCGGCGGTTGGAACCACTGACCACTTCACCCTCGCGGTTGTTCGGGGCAAGCCGATTGATGTATTTCAACAGCGTTGTGGGAGGGTTGGCAGAGTTACTAATCCTGACCCAACTTGGAGGATAAAAACCGTGATGCGTTTTGAAATTCTCAAGCGACTGTTCGATCTGTTTCATCTCCATCAAGATGGCAGTCCGCCGGGCGGATGACATCGCCGGAATGACCGCAGCCATCAACATGCCCGCTAAAATAGCCATGACCGTGATGGCGACCATTATTTCGGTTAACGTGAAACCGGATCTCGATCGAAAGCGGCGTTGATTAGTCATTTCATTTCTCCGGAAGAGTTTCTTCAATAGGTTGGAAAAGCGGGCTGGATTCTTGCGTTAAATTCTTACTATACGGAACAGGGAGCGATTGCTGTTCATTCGGGCAATCGCTCCGAGATTTCATTACTTGTTACTGGTCAAACCGGAAATGATCGCGATCAGCGGCATGAACAGGGATGCCACAATGAACAACACCACCAGTCCAAGGAAAATAATCATCAACGGTTCGATCATCTTCATCATTCCTTCGGTCAACTGCTCGACTTCTTCTTCGTAGTAGTCGGCGACTTTGTAGAGCATCGTATCGAGCTCACCAGTCTCTTCACCCACCGCCACCATGTTGACGACCAGATCTTCCACCACAGGCTTTTTGTAGTTCAGGAAGTACCACGCACCGCCAATCAGCGACATGAATGCACAGCCGTACATCACAAAGAACCAGAGATCCGGTTTGACAAACAAGATCGACAATGGCGGCAAAGAAACACTGATCAAAAAGAAGAATGCCGTTACCGGATGGAACGCAGGAAATGAGTTCGCCTTCATCGGGTTGGCGATCGTATCACCTTCGCGAATCGAATCGGTCACTTTACTGTAAACTTTTTCATACATCGCATTACCGGATGTTTCTCGGGTAATGGTCAATCCTTCGATAATGGGAACACCCGAAGCGATCAAGGCTCCAAGGGTTCGGGTCGTTCTCGCGAGATTTGATTTTTCAACCAACTTACCCATCACTGGCAATTTGAGCAGGAACAGGTGCCAACCCATGCGTCCAGCTCGAAACTTACAAACCAATGAGATAAACAGAATGACCGCAATCGGCATCAATGGAAACAGGAACCAGAGGTTCACAACACGATCTGAAATCGCCATCAACAACTGAGTCATCGCTGGCAGCTCAATTCCAAACTCGGTGAACATCTTCTGGAATTCAGGAATAATTTTGAGCATGATGAATGTCAAAATACCGATCGTGAACAAGACGACCATGATCGGATACATCATCGCACCGATGACTTTGTTCTTCAGCGACTGAGTCCGCTCTTTAAATTCGGCTAAACGACGAAGAATCACTTCCAGCGATCCACCCGCTTCACCCGCCTTGATCATGTTGACGTACAGCCGGTCAAAAACCTTAGGTGATTTTGCCAGCGCTTCGGACAATGAAGCTCCACCTTCAATTTCATCGCAAACGTCAATCAGGCCGTTCTTCAACGCACCCGGCTTGGCTTGCTCTTCAAGAATTTTCAAACTTCGAAGAATCGGAAGTCCAGCGTCCTGCAAAATCGATAGCTGACGCGTGAACGTCACGATCTTTTTACCACCGGCACCACCGACCGCGAAGGATTTACGATTTTTTCCAGACGAGGCCGCAGCACCTTTGGCCTGTTTTTGAACCGCAATTTTGGTCACGAAATAGCCCATCGATCGAATCGTGGCCTGGGCATCATCCTGCGTGGCCGCTTCGATGATATCCTTGATTTCCTGACCCTGTGGGTCCATCGCTTCAAACTGATAAGTTGGCATTTTCAGTTTCCTTTTCGACTTAGGTCGACTCGCTCAATTCGCCGAGTCATTTTTCAGGTCGTTCGTAAAATTAAATATTAAAAATTCGTTTGGTAATTTGCTTTTTGATTTGTTACGCGTCCAGCACCGTCTCGCGAACCACTTCTTCTGCCGTCGTCGTACCTTCAAATGCAAGTCCGACACCCATGTCACGCAACAAACGCATCCCCTTGGACTGAGCCTTGGTACGCAAATCGTCGGTGTTGCAATTCTCATTAATCATGTCGCGCAATTCGTCGTCCATGATCATCAACTCAAACAGTCCGACACGCCCCTTGTAGCCCGTGTTGCTGCAACTGGCACAGCCAGCTCCGCGGTAAAAACTCTTGCCTTCGCATTGCTCGGAACTCAAATCAAGTTCGAGCATCATCTCTTCGCTGACAGCCACTTCCTCGCGGCACTCAGCGCAAATCCGCCGTACTAGCCGTTGAGCCAAAATTGCCTCGACGGTCGCGGTAATCAAGAATGTCGGAACGCCCATATCCTTCATTCGCGTCACCGTACTGGGAGCATCGTTGGTGTGCAAAGTACTGAAAACAGTGTGGCCAGTTAGAGATGCCTGAACGGCAATCTCCGCAGTCTCGAGATCTCGAATCTCGCCGACCAGAATTTTATCCGGATCCTGCCGCAAAATAGCTCGCAACGCCTTGGCAAACGTCACGTCAATATCATGATTGATTGGAATTTGAATAATGCCGTCAATGTCATACTCAACCGGATCCTCCGTTGTGATGAGTTTGTCTTCGATCACATTCAATTCAGACAGGGCCGAGTAGAGCGTCGTGGTTTTGCCGGAACCCGTTGGCCCGGTAACTAAAATAATTCCGTTCGGCTTCGCAATGACCTCACGGAACTCTTCCATAATATGTGCGTCCATCCCGACGTTGTGGAGATCGAGTGAGACCACGGAACGATCAAGCACTCGACAAACAACACTCTCACCAAACATGGTCGGCAAGACACTGACACGCAGGTCAACCGGGTGACCACCCACCATCAGTTCGATTCGACCGTCCTGCGGCAGGCGTCGCTCGGAAATATTTAGATTCGCCATCACTTTAATCCGCGTTGTGATCGCAAACGCGAGGTGACGTGGCGGCGGAACCATCTCGAACAATACACCGTCGGCTTTAATTCGAATCCGGAATTCGTCTTCAAACGGCTCAAAGTGAATGTCACTGGCGTGATCTTTAATCGCCAACAACAACACCATATTGAGTAGTTTCCGAACCGGTGCACTCTCAACCAATTCATTCACATCCGAAAGGTTAATCGGGCCGTCGGCAGAAAGAGCTTCGGTCGCGCGCTTGAGATCGTCATCGTTTTCGAGATCGCTAATGATCTTCTCGATACTCTCTGACTCTTCATTAAAGAACTTGTCAATCGATTTTAGAATCTGAGATTCTGTGGCTACTAACAACCGAATGTCGTAACCCAAAAAGCGTCGCAACTCATCCTGCATCGAAAGATTCTGCGGGTCGCAAGTCGCAAGGGTCAAGACGTTCTCATTGAGTTGCAGCGGAATGACGCGATACAGCTGTGCCATCGCATCGGAAACCGATTCCCGAGCAGCGTCGGGCGGCACCACACCCTCGATATCGACGTGATTGAGCCCAAATTGCTCGCCAAGCGCCTGGATCAATTCGTCATCAGAAACCAGTCCCATATCCTCAGCCACCCGGCCAATCAATTGACCTGGATTTTGAGCTTGCTCTTCGACGAGCATTTCCAGCTGATCGTCGGTGATAAAACCTAAGTCGACAAAAATTTGACCGAGTCTTCGGACGGCCATAGGACACCTAATTCTTTAATATTTAGTTATTGATTCGTGAATTTCAGTTTTGTGAATTTCAGTGTTGCAAAACAGGGAGCTAAATTTTCTCTAGTAATCTTCCTCGTCGTCCATTTCCAAATCACCCTCACCCAACGGCATGCCTTCTTCCATCTGCCGACGAGCGGTTGCAATCCGTTTGGCAAGTGCGTCCGGATCCTGCGCCTTACCAAGGGCATCTTCCATCTCAATTTTCTCATTGACCCAATGCTCAAACAGGCAATCGTCCATTAGCATCATGCCAAACTTGGCACCCGTCTGAATCGCTGAGTTAATTCGAAAGGTCTTGTTTTCGCGAATCAGGTTAGCCACACCCGGCGTTACTACCAACGATTCGAATCCAGCAATTCGACCGCCGCCAATCCGCGGCAACAAAGTCTGGGCGAGCACGCCGATTAAGGACGTCGAAAGTTGTGTTCTAATTTGCTCCTGAAGCTGACCGGGGAAGGCGTCAATGATTCGGTTCACCGTACCCTGAGCACTATTGGTGTGCAGAGTACCAAACACGATGTGACCTGTTTCCGCGGCCGAAATCGCAGCTTCGATGGTGTCCAAATCGCGAAGCTCACCCACCAGGATCACGTCCGGATCCTGACGCAACGCTCGCTTGATCGCTTCAGAAAACGAGGGAACGTCAACACCGACTTCTCGCTGGTTGACCGTTGACTTCTTGTGATAGTGATAAAACTCAATCGGGTCTTCAATCGTAATGATATGGTGATCCACCCGCTCGTTAATAAAATTGACCATACTGGCCAGCGTTGTACTCTTTCCCGATCCCGTCGGTCCGGTTACCAGAATCAATCCACGTGGACGCATACACAGTTTTGTGAAGATGTCGGGAACGCCGAGCACCTCAGGAGGGAGCATCTCATTCGGAATCTGACGCAGCACCATCGCAATGTCGCCGCGCTGCTTGAAAATGGACACGCGAAATCGCGCCTTGTCGGCGTAGGCAAATCCAAAGTCCGAGCTTCCGATTTCCTGCAATTCACGCTGACATCGCTCCGGCGCGATACTCTTCATCAACGCAACGGTGTCTTCAGAATCGAGAACCTTGGTTTCCAGTTTTCGCAATCGACCATGCAGACGGAAAACCGGCGGTTGGCCAGTCGTAATGTGAATATCGCTCGCACCCTGCTTCACGCAGGCCTCAAGCAGTTTGTCGATAAGTACGGTTGCCATAAGTCTTTTTCTTTAACGTTTCCTGTTTAACCGATTTCCAATTGGAGATCGCGTCACTCAAACTCCAGCCTCATCCCAGTGATGGAGGCCGGCTCGTGTTGTTTCCAGTTGTCTAGCGTCCAGTTCAAAGCGAGCGTCCAGTTCCAAGGACGTGCTTAAATCCAAACAAGGGAAGCGTTGAGTTAGGACCAAGAAAGGATAAGTGAGTTGTTCGTGGCTTTTCGGGAGACGAGGAGGGATTGGTGATCTTCTTGTTAATTGAATGAATATAAATCCGAAGATCGCCCTTATTGTTCGCATCTAACCTCTCGACGTCCAAAAATCTTCCCATTTTGCCACTCAAGCGCCTCAAAACAGGAAATAACCACCCATAAGGACCACTTACACGTCTTGCTCTGTTCGCTTCGCTACCCGGTAGACTTCGTCGAATGTCGTAAAACCCTTCAATACTTTGTCGATACCATCCTGATACAGCGTGGTCATTCCCGCCGACATCGCGTAGGTCCGAATCTCCTGTGCCGGGGAATTAGCGAAAATCATCTCGCGAACCTTGGAATCCACGATCAACATCTCGTAAATGCCGACTCGGCCGCGAAACCCTGATTTTTGACAGCTATTACAGCCTTTACCCCGCATAAACGTCGCACCCTCAATCTGCTCTGGCGTCAAACCCGCCTCTTTAATCGCAGCCTCTCCAGGTATATGCCTCGCCCGACACTTGGGGCAAATCGTTCGAACTAAACGCTGAGCCAAGATCGCGACCACACTACTGGCCACCAAATATCCCGGCACGCCCATGTCAATCATCCGCGTTACAGCAGTGGGCGCATCGTTCGTATGCAGTGTACTGAAAACCAAGTGTCCAGTGAGACTGGCTTGGATTCCCATGGAAACCGTCTCAGCGTCTCGCATTTCACCGACTAGAATGACGTTGGGGGCCTGCCGCAACATCGAGCGAATGATCCGGGCAAAGTCCAACCCGATGCGGTGCTTAACCTCCACCTGATTGATTCCCGGCAGATAGTATTCGACCGGGTCTTCCGCGGTGATGATCTTTCGATCAGGCCGATTGAGACCATTGAGGGCCGCGTAGAGGGTCGTCGTTTTTCCAGAACCCGTCGGCCCGGTAACCAGAATAATTCCGTTCGGACGGCGAATCAGATTGTTAAATTTCTTATACATCTCCTCGGAGAACCCGAGTTGTCGAACACCGATTCGAATATTGTCTTTATCGAGCAATCGCAACACCGCCGACTGCCCCATGCTGGTGGGAATGATACTGACTCGGAGATCCAGCTCTTTTTCACCAACGTTTACCTTGATCCGCCCATCCTGCGGTCGCCGTTTCTCGGCAATATCGATCGATGACAAAATTTTGATGCGGGAAATGATGGCACCCAACTGACGCTTCGGCAGGCGATCACGCTCGTGAAGCACACCGTCAATTCGATAGCGAATCCGGACACGATCCTCAAATGGTTCGACATGGATATCCGAAGCCCTCAACTGAACCGCTTCGGTGATCATGAGCTGAACAAGCCGCACGATAGGGGCGCTCGACTCTTCATCTCCCTTCCCGTCACTGCCGCCGTCGTCATCAACTGTTTCGGTAAAGTCGATCGCCGTGTCGGTAAATTCTTGCAAAATTGAGTCAGCCGATTCACCTTCGACCTGACCATACATTCGGTTGATCGCGAGGGTGATACTGGACCTTGTCGCCAACGCAACGGTCACATCGCGATTGAGAATGAACCTCAACTTCTCAATCGTATCAACGTCACCTGGCTCGCTCATCAAGACCTTCAAGCCGCCGTCGACTTCGCTCATCGGCAAAACGGTGTTCTCACGGGCGACCGCTTCGGGCATTAACTCGATTACCATCTCTGGAATCTCGACCTCACTAAGGTCGACGTACTCCATGCGATTATGCTCTGCCTGAGCGCGCATCACTTCTTCTTCGGTAGAATAACCGAGCTGAACCAATGTCTGCGCAATCGCCTTATCCGTTTGCTTTGCCAGATTCTCGGCGTCGACGACTTGGTCTTGGGTGATCGATCCGGAATCTAAAAGGAGTTTTACAAACCCCTGAATTTTGTTTGTTGCCATATCTCGCTGAGCTTTCGATTCGCAGCCTGTTTCATTTTCAAACGAAACAGCCGCGACGCCTTATTTGATATCTAAAATCAACTGTATATTGATCCATTTTCGTCATCCTTGTCAATCAAATCCCCATCCGATTAAGTTCTCGGATTGATCAAAACTTTTGATACAGTCCCCTAAAACGCCAATTGGACCGTGGAAATTTAGACCGCATGGATCAATTATAACGGTCTCACGAACGGTTAGCTTCAATTAATCGAGGAATAAGCTCAATCAAATCCGGTTTCTTCGACCCAAAAACGCTCTGAAACGGCTTTTCTTATTAATTCGCCAAATTACGAAAACCATCCCGGCAAAAGGGAAGCTTATTTTTTTTCCTCGAGAGCGCCCAACGGGAGCACGCGCAACGCTGACTTCCCGGGCACAGGTTGCATTTTACGTGCTTTTCGCCAGTAGCTCTCCGCCAATTTTCGCATCGAATCTGCGTCCTCGTAATAACTGGCTTCTTCCAAATCTGCGGTGATCCCATCGAGTTTCCTCGCAATGGATTGACAGAGCGAACGACCACTGAGCTTTGGACGCGGGGAAAGCAACCTGGGTTTCCCAACCACCGGAGTCGGACCCAAGGGAATTACCCCTGTTGTTAAATCGTCTTTTGATTTGACTAGCGGTGGGGCACTCTCACCGGAAAGCCTTTCCAATTCGAGAGCAAATTCCTGTTGGGCGGCCTTGGGGTCAAGCAACTCACCAAGTGATTCCGCCACACCACCCCCAATTTTTTTCCGCAACTCTTCAATTTCGGCAATCCTGGCCGCCTGCTCTCGAGACTGTGGTGAATTCGACTGAGCCTCTAAAGTCCCGCAAAAGGCTGCAAAAACGAATACATTCCAACCAAAAATGACTCGCAACTTTTTGGATTCCAGTAGCATAAGCCGTGCCTCTTTCACTTTCGTTTCGCCGTTAATGTGCGCCGGCCAGAGCGAAGCACCTAAATTTCGCTTTCCCGACATAACGAATATAAGGAATGACCGTTTTTTTCCGAAACCTCAATTTGAACCGACCATTGTTCGAGTTTTTAGTACGCCAGCATTTTCAATGATCAAAGCCAAATCAATGCGAACGAATTATTCGGACTTCATTCGCCGCACATCGGACAGAAAAGCCACAAAAAATTGACATTTTGCTCGTTCAACGAGTATCTTAGAAATAGACATCTGTGTAGTGTACGAGGAGAAATTCCCCGTCCATCGTGTTTTGTATTGAGACGATTTCCCCACTTGAGGCATTCATGGCCATTTCCAGTTCTTCGAACTCCGTAAAACCCGCTTTAACTTCCGGTTTCCAATCCTGCCTGACCAAGATGATGACCAAGGTGATCGTCGCCGGAATTGCAGTGTTTGCGATTGCAGCCTGCAACCAATCTGCGCTGGGCCAGTTCGAATCCATTCCAATGAACCCTCGCTACGCAGCCGAGTTGATTCCATTTGATGCCGAACAGGACGAGATGGATGAAATCAAAAAGGCAAATCGAGCCGTCGAAAAGAACCAGCGAGATGACCTCTCGAAGGTTCGGGCCTTCTTAAGCACCGGCGGAAATCCAGCGGACAATCCACTTGTGGAACAATATTTCAAGGGTTTCGTGTTTCCCTCGATGACCGTGGTCGACAATCGCGTACTCTCGCAACTCGGCAACATGCGTGCAAAATTCCTGAAAGATTTCTTTGGCCCAAAAATCAGCCCAGCTACCCGCAGCGCTCTGATTGACTTGACGATTCAACAGGCTCGCGAAGCTTACCGGAACAACAAACTCCACCCGGCCGCACGGCTGAACATGGTGTATTTAATTGGAATGCTTGACCAAACGCCCGGCGTCCGTTTACCGCCTCAATTTCCAGTACCTTCCAAATCCGCTTTCACTTCACTGGGTGACATCCTCAAATCAGCCGACTTACCTCCGTTTTTGAAAGTCGCAGCCCTTGCTGGAATCCAACGACACGTCGAAATTGATAACATCACCAACAACGGCCAGCTATCCGATGCCGACAAGACTTTCCTCAATGACAAGGGAAACGAGTACCTGGATGCACCCACCAACGACGAACTCAGCTATTGGCTGAAACGACGAGGAATGCAACTGCTCGGCGAACTGGGATCCGCCACAACGCTCAAAAAAGCTGTCTCGGTCATGCAGTCCGAGGACGCAGGGTTTTGGGTTAAATTTGATGCCATGGAAGCCATTGGGAAACTCAATTTAGCCGGCAGTAACGCCGCTGAAAATCTCGAAGCAACGAAAGCCATTGCCGAGTTCGCCTCTTCGTCTCTTCTGCAAGAATCCGAAGCCATTAAAGGGGCGATCAAGCAACTTGTTTACGACCAAATCCTTTTTCAAGATCTCGATCTAATAGCAACGCCAACCGATTACTCGAGTGGCAACTCAGTCGCTAACTCCAGCGGTGGCGGCGGCACTGACGGCGGTCGCTCTGGTGGCGGTGGCAATTCCGGCGAATTCACTGGCGGCTCTGGCATGGGCATGGGCATGGGTGCCGGCATGGGTGCAGGTGCCGGTGGCTTCGGGGGAGGCGACGAGGCACCTACGGGTGAAATTCTCGAACTACCCGTTTATCAATTAAACGTTTTTCGGCGACGCATTAAGACAATCGCGTTCACCACATCACAAATCCTCGGCGGTGCAGATGGCACCGGCGGTATGTCCAAGCTTGTCGACGAGTCAGGCAAGGATCTTATCAAGAAGCTGAACGGCGAACTGTCTTCACTCCTTCAAGAGTCCAATGTTGGGATTGTCGACCTCGACGCCCGCAAGACGGATGATGAGGACGAAGACGTCGAACCTAAAAGCGTTGCCAACCAGCTTGCCGAACTATGCGACGAATCAAGCAAGAAAATTGACAAGGTGCTCGGTAAAGAGGCTCCTGCCGAAAAGGCTCCTGCGGAAGCAGATCCCCTCGGTGGCGCAGCAAACTAATTCTCGACCGTCCATCGCTGAGAAGCTGGAACCAGAAGAACACTTTCATAACCTCCGATTCCATCGGAGGTTTTTTATTGCGCGATAGACTCACAACTCCAGTGCTCAACTGGCCAGCGAGTTTGGACTTCCCAACCTGCCACGAAGATCCGGTACAGTAACGGGTTTCTCGCGAGATAAAGATCGCACGGCGACACCATGCACCGTTGAAGCCTGACCGGCAACTCAGAGGACCACCCAGCAAAGGCAGAACACTGAAACATGATCAGCAAGCCTGCGTTGGCAATTTTACCTGCCAAGGAACTCGCCAGCGTTCAAGAATCAGAAACAGCGATTGCGACCCTACCTCGCCAAAGCGAAGCTCGGGCACAAATGGCATCGATTGCCATATAACCACCCACTAAGGCACCGGTGAAAAACAAGTCGCCAATCATCGTTGCTCGATAAAACGGTAATCCAGCGGCATAGCAACTCGCCAACCCTGACCAGCTGGCCGGGTACCACTGCCCAAACCACCACACGACACCGTTTGTCAAAACAAAGAAAACCGTCGACATGATCAACGATGCGATCGTAAATCGCCCGATCTGACCGATGCCCAGCCGCGTAGGTGCAGTCGGACTTACAGACGCTTTCACCCAACAGCCCAAACCGGCAGCAATCGCGAGGCTAAGGTAAACACTCGCCATCAAGCGCCAGTCGTAAGCTCCAATACCCAAGTCGCTAATTACCATAATCAGCACTAAGGCCAGTAAAGCAAAGCTAACGCGGCGAAAAAAGAAAGCACTGAACAAAACCAATGCGGCGACGGGCTTAACGTTTGGCCAGTCAACTAACCAAAACCGACTAGCCACCCCGATGGAAACCACAACCGCAAAAAAAGCAATTTGAATCCATCTCTCTTGATCCCAAGCTTGAAAGAAAGCTGACTTTTCTGATCGAGGCTGTTTCATGGTTCAAAATCTCGCTTCATGCGCGAGGCGGTTAGCGTTAAAACGGAGGTTTACAACAGGTCTGGTAGTATAACAACCCGCCAGTGCTTCGCTATGCGAGTTTGGGGGAATCCCAACACAGAATCCCAACACAGAATCGGATTACTCGGGTTCGTATTTGCCAAACGACCAGACAACCCGGTCCTGCGGTTTCACGGCAAACACCCCGGCTCCTTTATCACCGAGCTCTCCATTGACCCGATATATCCAATTTTTACCATCTCCGGCGAGATTTTCGACTCCTCCGATCGAGGTGATGAATTTATCACCCTTTAACACACCGGTCGACTCGAAAACAAACTCGGCCTGGTCCGAAGCAGCCTGAAGCACCGAAAATACAGTTGAATCGTTCAGGCAGTCGACCTCGCTCTCAATACTTTCCCGGTCAGAGCCAAACATGATTTCCACCTGCACGGTACCGATTGCCAACTCAGGGTTCGGGTTTTGCTGGTTCGTTCCAACTCCCGCTGAATCGGTACAGCCCGACAATGCCAAAAGAGCTACAAATACCAACAACTTTGCCACCGTTATCCTCTGTTTCATCAGCTTGCTCGCCTTTTCACCACGTTGAATACTTCTCGCAGGCAATCCATGCCGCCATGCGTCATGAAGACCTTTTTAGGTCAATTCTCAAAACGCACTATAGCACAAACAAACCTTGCTGATATTCGATTCAACTTTTCCAAGGACGGCGTTCTTTAAACGGCAGAAGGATCGAACTAGGATAACGGCGTTCGGAGATTGCCATTCGAAGATGAAATTCCTTAAAGCCAAAACATGTCAAACCTAACCAACACGATTACCAAGGTCACCTACCCGCAAGAGGGTATCGCCATGATCACCATGGATGCACCGGAATCAGCGGCTAATATTCTGGACGAGCAATTGTTTTCAGAACTCGATCGCACGATGGCCGAACTAGCAGAACAGACGGACTTAAAAGGTGTCATTCTCATTTCCGCCAAACCGACGATTTTTGTCGCAGGTGCAGACCTAAAGAGCATTGCCGCGACACTCGATTGGCCGGAGAAAAAAATTGTTGAATTCTGCCAACGGGGCAGGGCGGTCATGGCCCGGTTTAGCCGCTGTCCTTTTGTCTCCATCGCTGCCATTCATGGTGCCTGTGTCGGAGGCGGACTCGAACTCCCAATGTGGTGCGACTGCCGCATTGCCTCGGATGACCGCCGCACAATCCTGGGACTGCCCGAAGTCAAGCTAGGGCTGGTGCCAGGTTGGGCCGGCACTGCTCGACTCCCCCGCATCACAAACCTGGACGTCGCCGTAGACTTAGTTACCAGCGGAAGACTGATCCCCGCCGCGGAAGCGAACTCAATCGACTTGATCGATGCGATCGTACCTCAGGAATTATTAATCGAAGAAGCGATCAAAATGATCCACCGCGTCTCTACCTCTGAGTCGTTCATCTTCGATCGAAAAAAAATCATGGGGCCCGTCGAAAATATTGGCGACATGGAAGCGATCGTCCAAAAGCATGGCAAGCGAATCATTGAAAACAAAAAAATCTTTCCATTCGCACCAACCGTTGCTCTAGAACACATGACTCGCTCAGCCAGTCTGCCAATCAAAGCAGCCTGGAATTCGGAATCTGTCGCAATGTCACAAGTTTACGGCAGTCCCGCCAGTCGCGGATTAATCAATCATTTTTTCCTCATCGACCACAACAAAAAACAACCTGGCTTAGTCGACATGAACTTGTCACCGGCCAAAATTAACACCGTTGGTATTGTTGGGGCAGGATTGATGGGAAAGGCCATCGCCAACAACTGCTTGAACCGAGGCCTCGATGTCATGCTTCTCGATGCGAACACTCAAGCCCAACAAGCAGTCACCAGCCAATTGAAATGCGATTACCCCGATCGCTCGATCCAGTCTTGCGAAAACTACGACTCCTTTGCCAGCTGTGAACTGGTAATTGAATCAGTTGTTGAAACAGTTGCTGTCAAATCTCAAGTCCTTCAAAAAATTGAGTCTGCTATCGACGACTCAACCGTGATCGCTTCCAACACCTCGGCAATCCCAATTGAGACGCTCGCCAACCATCTTCAACGGCCAGAAAACTTCTGTGGCATTCACTTCTGCCATCCAGAATTGATGTCCCTGGTCGAAGTCGTATGTGGCCCTCAATCCTCCGAACAGACCATTGCGACCGCCGTCAAATTCGTGAAAAACCTCCGCAAAATGCCGGTTGCCATGAACGACGGAGCGGGCTTTGTAGTGAACCGGTTGCTCGCTGCCATGATCGACCAGTCCCTTCGAATTTTCACCAATGGAACTTCGATCGAAACCATCGATCTGGCGATGAGAGACTTTGGATTCCCTGGCGGGCCATTCGAGATCATCGACGTCATTGGAATTGACACCTGCCTCTACGCCGGTCGTACCATGTGGGAATCTGGCTCGCAGTGCGTAACCCTTTCACCCATTCTGCCCCGATTAGTAAAAACCGGTTTTCTGGGTCGCAAACAAGGGAAGGGATTCTACGCCTACCCAGACATGCAGGGAGAACGGCAATGGGACGACAATCTGCTTTCGATAATTGAAATCTATCGCAACGACAAAGGCGAATCCTCCAAGCCGAACGAAAAACAAATTGTCACTCAAATCCTCTCAGCCATCGTGCTCGAGGCAACTCGAATAATCGAAGAGGAAATCGTCGAAGACTTCCGAGACATTGATCTTTGCATCATCGAGGGTTTTGGATTTCCGGCACACCACGGGGGCATTTTATTCTGGGCTGATCAGGTCGGGATCGAGACAGTTCTGCAAACACTCGAGAACATTAGCAAGGTTGAACCCCGCATTGCTCCAAACGCAGTGATTCAGCAGCAAGCAAAAAATCAAACCCGCTTTTACCCCGAATTAATATCTTCGGAAAAAACCTAAACTTGATCTGAACCTTTTCGCCCGAGTTAAGCAGCCGAACTCGCTGCGGTACAGGTGCCACGACGATGTCCGCAACCATGGAAAGGCGAACCGCAATGACCAACGTTTTAAAACGAACCGCCTGGTATCTGCTCAGCGTTTACCTGCTTGCGATTTACCTGACCTTTTTTTACCTGCTCAACGCTGCAGACGCGGAACAAGTCCAGAGACTCGGCGCGGCGTTCTCAGGGATTTGGCTCTCAAGCTGTTTTGTTTTTCAAAACTGTTTCAGAAATCGTTTTGAATTCAGTATTCACACACTACTGACGCTGGACTTCTGCTTTGAATCGCTTGTGGCCGGGCACGCGGGATATTCGTTCTACTATTGTGCCGCCGGGTTTTGGATCGTTTTCCTGACCTATCACCATCTTCCATTGCGACAACGTAGTGTTCGCCTGGAAGAATCGATTGCCACGGCATGACGCCGGAAACAAAACCTAATCTTGGTAAAGCTCAGGAAAAACTTCTTGAGACAATCCCTGTCGCTTGATCAATGTTCTCAATCTCGAGAGAAAATCAAACTTGAAGTTCGCAACTTGCTGTTCAGTCATGTTCAATATTTCTGCTGCTTCTTTGTTGGGGTAGCCACGTACAACCAACAACTCGATGCACTTTAGTTTTTCCCAATCGCCTTTCGCCTGCCACTTATCAACTTGAGCTGCGATTGCTTCGGTAATGGCATCCTCTTCGATTCGCTTACGCTCGACGCTTCGAGCAATACTGCTTGCTGGACGCGCGGGGCCTGGAAGCTGCCATTGGCCGCTGGAGTCCGAGCCAGAAGATAATGGAATCGCCGGCCTTCGCCCCTCTCTTCGCAAATGATCCGTCAACTTGTAAGCGCAGATTGAAAACAAATAAGACTCTAAAGCTCGACGACCATCATAATTTGGAAGGCTGTTCAAAAACCCGACAAACGCTTCCTGAACAATGTCCTCACTTGCCGATCGGTTCGACAAACGGCTGTCAACAAAAGACTGCAGTCGCCCTTCATACCGGGCAATTAGATCGGTCCAAGCATCCGAATCACCAGAACGAATCCTGGCAATTAAAATTCGGTCGATTTCGTTGGAACGTTTCATAAGCCTGTTTTGTTGAAAATTGGATTCCCCGATCGTGTCCCACACTCCATGAAAATGCAAGGCAAAGTGAAAAAATGACTTGTATTTATCTGAGATTTACCGCCTCCACTACCACAGCGGAACGGAAACAACACAATTCGCAGGCGAATACCACACTCAGGTAAGATAGCGTTCGCAGCGTCTACATTTCCGCACGACAGAGCTTCTAGAAAATGCGTAAAATTCAACAACGCTATTTAGGAAAATTTTTGAGAAAATTCTTTAGCGTTGAGTCGCTTTGGTCGTCCGCTTGTTCTTCTCGCGGGCCTTCTGGAACTTCAGTCGATTTTGGGGGGGCTGTTTGACCATCCGAACTAAATTGAAACACCGAACTATCGGTGAGAGTATCTCGCCCAACAAAACTAGCCGCGGTGTCCGACGGTGGAGCGCTGCCACTCGGATCCTCAAACAAAACCGGGTCGGTCGGTTGACTTGAAACGATTTCAGCAGGTTCGGGAACTTCGGTCACTGGCAATGAGGTCGCTACTGGCAACTCGCTAAACGAACCATCGCCAAGCGGGTGTGCGGAGGCAAGTGGAATTGGCTCGACCGACTGAGGCAGGCCAACCTCGGCGGCATCATTGAAAACAACCTCTTTTACGACGGGAATAGCCGAGGTCTCTGATTGACTTCCTAAGTCGGCGAGTGTTTCGTCCCCGGCAGGGCTGGTCACTGCGGCAGGGCTTAACTCATAAACAGCACGAAACGTAATATTTCCGAGCGTCAGCAATTGATTGGGATCCAAAGGTTGGTCACACTCAATTCGAGTATTGTTAAGGTAGGTTCCGTTGAGGGACCCGAGATCTCGTACGAAAAGCCGCCCACCATGCTCGTAAATTTCCGTGTGCTTCCGACTGACTAACGCATGAGGAACGGTGAGGCCCGCCTCTTTTCCCCGACCAATCACGACCGGAAGGTCCAGACTCACCTCTGTTTTCTTCGCATCACCACCGACCACTACGAGCTTGGCTTCGAGCATATATATTCCTAAATATCCAACAGTTGATGTTCAGACGCCGCCGCAAAATCATACCCTAGAATTCCTAAAACTTAGAATACTTTCCAAGGCTGATCTACTGAAAAACCACACAGGCATTCAGTACTCCGTTAAAACCGAATATCGGAGCGATCGCCATCATAAGGGATTCGAGGCGAGGATCAAATGACGAATTTCCGGAATCTTCGCCTGCGGCTTGCACTTCATTACCAGGAAGTCCAAAACGTCGATGAAAATTAACCTAAAGTGCGCAAGGGTGCTCCGGCGGGAAGAAAACAACAAACTTGGAAAAATCCGAGTTTATTGGTACCTAAGGCTGGACGATCGCCAAAATAAAAGCCGAAAGTCATGAAATAAATGGCCTTCGAGCCATTTGATGGCGTGGGACGCGGTAGCACTTGCAGCACTCATTTTCCCACGTATAATCCGAGCTTGCAGAATTTGGATCCCGCAAGGATCTAAAATCAACTGGAATGGATTAATGCGGGTGTAGCTCAGTGGCTAGAGCATCACGTTGCCAACGTGAATGTCGAGGGTTCGAATCCCTTCACCCGCTCTCTTTTCCCTCACCGCGGTGGCACTCCCCGAGACTGTCGATCGACTGAACTGCTCTAAAAATGGTTTTGTGGTTAATTTCATGACCAAAAGGCCTATAAAAACCAATCGGATTGGCTACAATGTCGAACCCGATAGAAATCCACTTAGGCTTTCTCCAACTCTGTTGGACTCGTTGAATTCACATTCATTGTTGAATGCTTCAGGTTCGAACGAACACACATAACTGCTCGGCACCAACTGAATTTCGAAGTTGAAATTCCTAAACTGCTTTGCAAACTATAAATTTTGAATCGCTGACCGTTCCCACAAGCGGAACGACAGCCAAGTCTCCTGCCAAGGAAAAGATTTGTGAATACTGAGACCATCGAAACTGAAGAAAAAGAGAAACTGGATCTTGCCGTTGAGGTCAAAGAAACAAGTGCTTGCGAACGTCACGTCACCGTCACGGTTCCACGCTCGGACATCGAAAAGTATTTCGATAAGCAGTTCGACGAACTTGTGCCCCGTGCGGAAGTCCCCGGATTCCGCGTCGGCAAAGCACCTCGTCAATTGGTCGAGAAAAAGTTTCGCAAACAGCTCACTGGACAAGTCAAGGGCTCGATCCTGATGGATAGCCTGTCTCAGGTAAGCGACTCACAGGATTTCTCTGCGATCAGTGAACCAGATCTTGATTTCGAGCAGGTCGTCATCCCGGAAGAGGGTGACCTGACCTATGAATTCAACATCGAGGTACGGCCTGAATTCGATCTTCCTGAATGGAAAGGCCTCTCCCTCGAGAGACCAGAACGTGAATTCACAGATGAAGATATCGATACTCACATCGGTAATCTATCGCAGCAATTCTCAGATTTAGCTCCTGTCGACGAAGCCGTTCAGGCCGGCGACCACATCGTTTGCAACATTGTAAGTCGATTCGAAGGCGAAGAAATCAACACCAATGAAGAGCAGTTGATTCAGGTTCGACCAACGCTCAGCCTATCTGACGCTACCATCGGAGACTTTGACAAGTTGATGATTGGCACCAAAGCTGAAGACAAGAAAACCGCCAATGTCGAAATCAGCGAACACGCTGAAAATGAAGACCTTCGTGGAAAAACAGTCGAAGTTGAATTCGAAGTACTCGATGTTAAACGAGTTGAAAGCAAAAACCCCGAAGAAATCGCTACCCAACTCGGTCTTGAATCGGTTGACAAACTGAAAGAACTCGTCCGCTCATCGATGGAAGAACGGCTGCAGTATGCTCAACGCGAGACCATTCGAGATCAAATTAGCAAAGTTCTTACCGAATCAGCTGACTGGGAATTGCCACCGGATCTCCTACGCCGCCAATCAGGCCGTGAGCTCGACCGGGCCGTGATGGAAATGCGGTCCAGCGGATTCTCCGAACAGGAACTCGTTGCTCGTGAAAACACGCTTCGGAAAAATATTCTTGAGAAAACCGAAACGCTGCTGAAAGAACACTTTATTCTTGAGCGAATCGCTGAGCAGGAATCTGTCGAAGACGAACCGCAAGATTACGAAATTGAAATCGCTCGAATCGCGATGCAGCAAAACGATTCACCGCGAAGAGTTCGTGCCCGACTTGAAAGAGCCGGCCAGATGGACTCGCTGCGGAATATGATCATCGAGCGAAAAGTAATTGATCTCATCACAGAGAGTGCCAACTTTAAAGGCACGGATTACGAAACCGATGAAAAAGCTGACTCTTCAGCGCTGACCTATTTTGCTGCGGGCCGCAAAGGAAGCATCCCAGAAGCTAAATACGAAGGCGGAGACGCTGAGCCTATTCCGGGCATGAAAAAAGACTAACGCCAGTCCGCTGCTTACGCAGTGCTGTGGCAGGGCTCCCCGCTCGAATGACCGATTGATTAAACGACTCCCAATGGATGCCAAGCGGCATCCATTGGCTCGTTATTAAGCCAAAATCAGCGGCCACAACGATGAACCAAACCTTTCTGTGTCCCGTATTCTTTGGGGTTCGAATTCTCAATTCGGTCACGCCGTGAGAGTGTCCCTAAAATATCCGGTAAATGCCAAGAGTGTGTCCACCGAAACCGTATCTCACCTTGTCTCCGTTTTAGATTCTCGATAGCTTAAATGTTCGGTTAAGAGAAAAAAATGTTCGGTTAAGAGAAAAAACCAGATCTAAGAACCAGAACTGATTCAGAACTAGAACTGATTTATGGAACTGATTCATTAGGGTCTTTAGCCGGAACCACGCAATCCAATCATTACGCTTGTAAAGGACTTTGTCTTGAACGGCATTTCACAAACTAAAAACGGATCAGTCATGAGTAACTTCGGTTCAACCACAGGATCAGTTATGCGGGATCCACTTTCCGAAATACAAAATTCATACTCCACAGCCTCGTACCAACGCCAACGCCAAATGACGCTGGGCGATCTGCTGCTGGAAAACAGAATTGTATTTCTGCAGGGCGAGATCCACACGGGGAATGCCAATGAATTAGTCATGAAATTGCTTTACTTGCAAAGCGAAAATAAGAAAAAGCCAATTAACTTTTATCTTAACTCTCCCGGAGGCGACGTCATTGCCACCATGGCAATCTACGACGTGATGCAGATCATGTCTTGCCCGGTAGCAACGTTTTGCGTTGGCCAGGCGGCCAGCGGCGCCGCAGTCTTGCTCGCCGGCGGAACAAAGGGCCAGCGATTCTGCTTGCCCAACTCGAGAGTTATGATTCACCAGCCTCACGGAGGTGTTGGAGGCCAGGTAAGCGACATTGAAATTCAGGCCGACGAAATCCTTCGCAATCGAACTGTGCTCAACGAAATTTTGGCCAAACACACCGGGCAAACGGTTGAGAAAATTGCCGAGGATACCGATCGCGACTTTTTCCTCACCGCCGAAGAGGCCAAAGCCTACGGAGTGGTTGACGAAATTACGATTCGCAAAGCCACCGAAGACGAAGACGAAGATTAATTTCAAAATGATTCAAACCAATCGGCCAATGAGTTTTCAATACCTTGGACGACCGTGACGATTTAACGTCGGCACACACAGCAAATTTTTATTTTCATTTATATTCAAACGGTCAATCGGAGTAGAAGATTATGTCATACGTTCCCTACGTGGTCGATAATTCAGGTCGCGAAGAACGGGTTTACGACATTTACAGTCGACTTTTGAGGGACCGCATCATTTTTCTCGGCCAACAGGTAACCGCCGACCTGGCGAACTCGTTGGTTGCACAAATGCTGTTCCTGCAATCGGAAGACCCCAAAAAAGATATCCACCTCTACATCAACTCGCCGGGTGGAAGTGTCACAGCGGGACTGGCAATCTACGATACGATGCAATTCATCTCGTGTGACGTCGCAACCTATTGCCTCGGCCAAGCCGCATCGATGGGTGCAATGCTGTTGACCGCCGGCACTGCCGGCAAACGTTACGCACTGCCTAACGCAAGTATCATGATCCACCAACCGCTTGCCGGAATGCAGGGCACCGCCGAAGAAATCATGATCCACCGCAAAGAACTGCGTCGCGTTAAAGAGCGGCTGAATCTTCTTCAAGTAAAACACACAGGTAAAACACTCGAAGAAATAGAAGCTAACACAGATCGTGATAACTTCATGACGGCCGAAGAAGCACAAGAGTTCAACTTGATCGATCAAGTCGTAACAAGCCTCGGCGAAACCCAATAAGACAAAGACTCTCATGGCACACCCGTATTCAGTCAGCGCAACTTCGAAACCGGAACAACTCGTCGACTTAACCGCCAACGGACTTCCCACGTTGGTATCCGGACCACCTACCGAATTCGGTGGCTCCGGCAACGAGTGGTCCCCCGAAGACCTGCTTGTCGCTGCAGTTGCTGACTGCTTCACGTTGTCCTTTAAAGCGATCGCTACCGCTTCACGATTTTCGTGGACGGCACTGCAGTGCGACGTCACCGGCACGCTGGATAAGGTCGACCGGGGGATGCAATTTACCGAGATGAAAATTCTTGCAAATCTGACAATCCCCGCCGATGCAGACGTCAGCCGAGCCGAACGCCTATTAGAAAAGGCTGAACATGCCTGCTTTATTACTAACTCATTGAATTTTGCGGCCACACTCGAAATTCAAGTCTCAGTCGGTTAATCAACCGCAGCAAAGCAGAGTCTGCCATTATTGAATCTGGTCTAGGTTAAGCTTTGTGCTAGCGGTTACCGGACAAGCAGTCTCGAATCAGGCCCTGCCAATACCGGTGTGGGCACGAATTGGGATTGATGCCACTCGAAGAAATCATCTAAAGACAGTCTTTCGATTTCTCTCTCATGAGGCATTTTAGTGATGCGCCTGTTTTTCTTGGCAATAACCTGTTCACTTTTAGCAATTGGCTGTCGGTCCAACCCGTCCAACCAAAAGGAAATTGTTGAGCTGCGACAGGAAATCCTTGATTGGGAAGAATACTCCTTTATCAATGAAGCAGACTTACAGCGCTTGAGGCAGGAAAACTCGGAACTCCAAGACCAGTTAGATAACCAGAAACCTGAAACCGATTCACCGCCGTCCGAGGAAATGCAGGATGGTGGCAAAACGGATCAAAGCGATTCCACCCAGCCCCGTCGGGACAGCGCTACCATCGGGCAAGTCGCGTACAACGCCGAAATCCCCACATTGGCACCACCTGAGCCTGCACTCAGGATAAAAAGGGCCGAATCTATTTCCGTATACTCGCCACCGACCATTGGAATCAATCTCGACAAAATCGACGGCGATGAGGGTGTTGAAATCTTCATCACCCCTCAAGACGAATCGGGAGAAACAGTCCACTCCGATGGCGAACTTACGGTCAGCTTGATCGACCCAACCGCCTCCCCCGAACGACAAAGAATCGGGCTATGGAAGTTTGTTCCTGAGGAAACAAAGTTATTCTTTGCGAAGAATCCATCCGGTGAAAGAGGAATCCTTTTGCACCTTCCCTGGGAACAGTCTATTCCTATCAACAGCTCTCTGGATTTACATGTACGACTCGTGACACCCGACGGCCGCAGTTTGAAAACCAAGCATCAACTTACGATTACTCCACCTGCCGCTGAATATTCTGTGGATCATTCAGCAATTCGTCGCTGGACGCGTGAAGATCCACGCTGGCTTCCTGCCTCCGGTGAATCCGATGTAGTCGAAGAGGCCCTGGAAGAATCAAAGCCAATTGCTAACAAGGCCTGGACTAGCAGCAAACAACAGCCTGCCAAGATCAAGAAACCGACACCGAAAACTAAGAACCCACCACCAGTGATTCCTGCCAAGCCGACTTGGAGTCCCGTTCGCAATTAACGGACTGTCTGGGCAAACTCAACCAGCACCTAGCGGCGGTTGATCAATTTTCGATTAGTACTGGTTCGCAACATATCCAGAACCGTCTCTTGAGCGGTGTTGAATTCTCGGTCGTCAACTGAAACGGCAAGCCAACCATCTGAGACAGAGAGTTGGGAAATCTCCAGTTGGCTTGTATCAATCCGCTGAGCTATCTTCTCGGGAAGCGATGCGACAGAGTATTCTTTCTTAAACAACACTTTCATGACGGTACTGATCGCTGCTTTATCACCAAACCTAAGGCGTTTCCCACGAATACGAGTACCGTCGTCGTTTTGCTGCAATTGAATCTTCATGCCATCTCTGACAAACCGATAGGCCGCGGTGAGCGAGATGTTTTTCCAAACTTTTCCCCTCTCGCCAATCTTCAATGATCTCAGATTGAGAGTTACCCGTAACTGGTCTTCTTGAAACTCAACCAGGATCGGATCAAAATAAGCAAATCCGATTTCGGCGTGCTGGTCACTTTTCGCTGGCGGCTCCGCTGTATCCTCGGCACCAACGAAACCCCTTAGGTGCTCAACAAGTTCATCAACTGTAAATTGGTTGCCATTGAGGCCAATGCGAGAAATCGCATTATTGACGGCGGATTGGTGCAACTGGAAACTCATTAAGCTGCTCGCACTGTCCAGTGGCCTCGCTGTATTGGCGGCCATTTGATCGCGTCCCCCGATCCGGTAACGCACCACCATTTGGTCCTCAGTTGTCGCCAACTGTTTAGGCTCCGGCTCGAGATCCATTCCAAACAATGGTTGGAACAATTTTGTGTAAGCCAATTCGCGAACCATCTGTAACTGCTCGCTGACCTGGGTTCGCATTTGCTCCTCTGCAGACGATTCCACTGTCCGCTTGTACATCCGGTCGGTTTCGGATGCATCCCGCTTCAAATTATTTTTTGCAATCTTCCGAGCCAGCCCGCCAAGAATTGGATGGTTATCCAATCCAGACTCCACTCCGACCACTAACTGGTTTGCTTTCGAGCGAGCATAGGGATCTCCGACCGCTTCGATGCCTTCCTCGTTGATCATTATATTTTGGAAGACCTCGAAATTAGCCCTGCCAAGATTGGTTACCCGAAAGACTTTTGTTTTTGCCACGGTGTCCGATTGAACATCGCCTCGAGTTTCTACATTCAATTGAATTTGCGAATCATCAGGAATCAAATTCACACGGAGCTGATTCGACACCCGACTCTTTCCCAGGACACGAGCACCCTTGATCTTTTGATCTACCGGTTGCTCGATTTCAGGGAGCTGAGGAAGCAATCGATTGATGAGACGCTCAGAAAAAGCCAAACGAATATTCGCGTTTCGGTAGTGTGTCTCGATCGCTCTCGCCATTGCGACCTCGTCCGGATTTTCAGACCATAATAAATTCTGATATTGGTCATTCAAATAATAACCCGTCAAAGAAGACGGTTTTGTTTCATAGTTTTCGATTCGACGAAGCAGTTCCATTTCATCAAATGGCAACCTGGCCGTATCCTTTAGCAACTGAAGCGAGTAAGGGTTAATCACGCTTTTCACATAATTCGCCTGCTCTTTATCCAGAACGGGGGAATAAATCCGCGCTAAAACCTCGCGAGCGGCAGTCCTAATTTTAGAAGACCCGGGCGATGCAGTCGCAATCACCGACTCCAGTGACTCCAGCATCAAATAATCACGCCAGACTGGATCAATTTTGCTGGCAGCAAGGTCATCCAGCAATCTCTGCTGTAAATCAGTCCCCGTTCCAAATGAGTGGGTTACCGCTTGTTGAGCGGTCTCATGTCCGGCTTTAGAATCTAAAATCGAATTCCAAATCGCAAGCCGTCGTTTGATTCGATAGGAAAGTCGAGCGACATCACAATAATCGTATTGCGTCTCTGGAGAATTTTCGCAACGTTCCCGAACAATCTCTGAAAGTTCACTCGCGACATTCGCTTGCGATTCCAATTGTTCATAAAGAACACGAGTCTGATCGCAACTCAACTCCTCCTTCGACAACTGCCCAAGAATGGCGAGCGTCTCCGTCGACCACGAATCTAATTCGGGAATTGAATCCAGTGATTCAATTTGCTGAATTAACGCATCTGCGGAGGGACGGTAATCCTTTAGATCACTTTGAAACGTCACCCAAACCGGTCCATGCTGGTTCGACAACGATGCTGTGCCATCATTGAAATGGGCATGCTGAGCAGTCTGCTTTGCCAATCCATTGCTGTACATCGAAGCGGTGGCAAGCAGAAGACCGAGAAACGCATTCCTTGCGAATCGTGTGAGCATCGAACAATGATCTCCGAGAAACCGGCGGCTAGACCGTACTGGACGGTTTAAAATGGGCTATTTAGCTCATCGGAGGCTCAGTCCGGCAAAGTCAAACTGTAATTCCTAAAGAAAATAGGGAATTCTCTTGAACCGAATCGAAAAATTAAAACTTTGTCGATTATTTGGGAAGTTCAGGCGAAAATGCGCTGTGGTCCTCCACAGAGTCTGATTTAGTCGCCTCTAGCTCGTTTCATCCATCGCCTGGTGACCGCCTGATTCACGCTCTCGCCGGACAGCAACGAGCGCCGGGGCGTACTTGCGAACAAACCATGACTGAGGCTCTGGCAGCAGTTCAGGATCAAATCGGCTGTCAGATTCAACCACAAACACACTCTCCGGAGGCGCGATCTTCATCAGGCTTTCAACCATTCCAACAATTTCAGTCGGCTTTTCAACGTAGAGTGCGTAGGGAGGGCAGCAAAATACCACCCATGGCTCGGACGGCCATAAGTCAGGGTTCTTCAAAAACTGCCTCACCCAGAAAAATGTATCCGATGAATTCACGTCCACGGGGAGATCTGGATCGAGGCTAAGAACATTTTCTCGAATAATCCGTACGGTAGGGAAGTGACGTTCCACAAAGATACATTTCGTTGCACCGCGGCTGAGCGCTTCCAATCCCATCGCTCCAGTGCCCGCGAATAGGTCAAAAACGGTTTTGTCTTTCACCCAACCGCCAACGAGGTTAAAAACGGCCTCGCGCGTGTGGTCTTTCATTGGACGCGTCACCGGATCACCGGAATAATCGATTAATCTCCCCCGAAAGGAACCACCGACAATTCTTAACTTCCCCTGTCCGGCTTCAGCGCGATTGGAATTCCATTTCGCCAGATTTTTTCCACGCTTGAACCTTGGCATCGAAGTTTTCTTTTAAGGGAAAGTCTGGAATACGGTCTAAAACATCTCGAACCGCTATACTATGATTGATATACCTGAAATACCAGTCGAAAACCGGAGTTTGATCCGCGGGTTTACCAATTCTGTAACCCGTTCACCGTCCACGTCCGATTGACCACCGCGATATTTGCTAATCCCACATAATTAGAGCAACTACAATTATGCTTCGACTTCCTAATCTGAGTTCCATTTGGCTTACTAAGACCTGCTTGATCATCGCGGCAACGGTGCTAACGACCGTATCCACCGGCCAGGAATTGGAAAATAATTCTCCGCAGCGTGTTCAAGAAATGCAATCCGAATTCGACGCCGCCATTCTCGAATTAAAGGAAGCTATCAAAGCGATTAAGAAAACCGGACACGAGTTCTACGAAAATAAGAGCACCGTTGCTCATGAATATCGCAGCAAATGGAAAGCGGAGGCAGTCGTCGCTCAAGATGCTTACAAACGAGTCCGGGAAGCCTCATTTGCCCTGTTTTTTGAAACCGATAACCCCGGCAACCAGGTGAATGAAATTGTTTCGATGATGAATCAAGATCTCATCGCCCAGGGACAACTCGCAAAATGTTATCTAACAACCAAAAAACTTCTCAAAATCTATCCCGATAACAAAGACCTCTACAATCTCATGGGGCGTGTTTCAATCCTGAATAACGATTTCACTTTTGCTCAACAGTACTACGAGACCAACAAAGAACAAGCCGAACAGCTCGGTGTTCCCGAAGGTGCGTTGTATGGCAACTCAATGGACAAACTTGTGACTGGTTATAAACGAGAACTAGCCCTGCGTGACTCGGATGCCAAAGGAGATCCATTGCCAAAAGCGATCATAAAAACCAATCGCGGTGAAATCGTGATTGAGCTGTTTGAAAATCAAGCGCCGGAAACAGTTGGGAACTTTGTCAGCCTCGTCCAAACTGGAATTTATGATGGCATGATTTTTCACCACGTTCTAAGAAACCTTATTGCTGACACGGGACTTATGACTATGAGTCGCCCTCAACCGGTTGGATATACAATCTACGACGAACACCAAAGACCCGATTCTCGGCATCACTTTCGGGGATCTGTCGCCATGGTTGCCAAAAACAACGAACCTAATTCAGCGGCTGCTGAATTTCGCATCATGCTCGTTCCCGGCCCCAATCTCGACGGTAAGAGCACCGTCTTTGGGCGGGTGATCTCTGACATGAGCATCCTCGACAATATTCAGGAGACGTTTCAAGTAAACGAAGAAGAGGACAAAGAAGAGTTTATTAAGGACGCTGTTCCAGACGTCATTGAGTCAATCACAATCACTAATTTAAGAGACCACGAGTACGAACCCAATCGAGTCAAAAAGAAATAGTCAGGGTTACGATCATTCGTAAGATTTGGTGATATGATGCTTACGCTTTACCGAAATGTTCTACTGCCTGCGATTACAATCGCAATGGTTTCTTGCCTGCCAGTGGTTGCGCAGGAAATCCCCGCTCCAACACCGACGTCCAATCCCGGTTCCGCAGTTAATGAAACGCCTTTGTTGGACTCCCAGCCCGTAGACGACGCGCTGACGTTCGAACAGGTGCTCGAGCAATATAACGAAAACGAAATTGTGATTACCCGCCTTTTCAGTTCCAGCCCGATTGGATTCCCAAAACGGCAGATTGAACACATGGCAAAAATCGACCGGTTAAAAGAGAAGAACCGGCAACTTAAAAACCAACTCGACGAAGCGGCGTTGCTTTCTTTTCAACAGTCAGTCAATCCTAGCCCACGCGTCTGTCGGACCGTTTTCAATATTATCTCGAAAAAAATAGACCTTTCGCGAGGCGGATCCAATTTTGACCCTGAAAAAGCTTTAGAAGTTGCCAAGCTGATGCTAACTAAAATTGATCAGGGGAGTGAGCTTTCAGTTACACTCCGCCAGGAAGACATCGCTTATCAAGGTTTTTTGGCGGCAAATGCGACCGAGAATTATCCCGATGCCGAAGCGATGCTTAAACGAATTGAGGATAAAAAGGTGGCCCTGCGATCATCCATCCGAAATGATTTCAATGATTCCGTCTCCAAGTGGAATCGTGAACAAGAGATACGCCAGCGGGAAGCGGTTTCTAACGATTTGCCACGCGTTACATTGGAAACCAGCGAAGGTGTAATTGTTGTCGAACTGTTCGAAAATGAAGCTCCAAAAACCGTGGGAAACTTTATTCACTTAGTCGAAAACAAGTTCTATGACCAAATGAACTTCTTTCTCGTTCTTCCGGGACGGCTCGCGCAAACTGGATGTAAAAATGACCGCGGAACGGGCGACCCTGGTTACAAAATTCCGTGTGAAACTGCAGGAGATAATGTCCGACACCATTTCTCAGGGACGCTGAGCATGGCAAACTCAGGAGCCGACACTGGTGGTTCTCAATTTTTCATTTCTTATCAACGAAATAAGAACTTTGACGGCAAAAAAACGGTATTCGGCCGTGTAATTTCCGGGATGGACGCTGTCCGGCGACTCAACCGGGTCACTGGCACCGCGTCATTAACAATGAATCCGGGTAAACAAAGTAATTACTCAAAAATCTTAACGGCAACGGTCACCCGAAAGCGGGACCATGATTATCTGCCAACAAAAATAACAGAGAAAAAAACTCAGTAACCGGTAATTCAGAATCGAAGTAATCTTCAACTGTTTAGTGATAACTCGCTACAATGATCGATTAGAAACAACCGCTGAACAGTAACTGAAAGCAGAATTGATATCTGCTCATTCAGTGACCTTCAAAATCTATTGGAGTCTCTGGTGAACCCTTCAAGATCTTTTTCAATTTCTTTGACCGTCCTCTTTTTCGTCATTGGTTCCCTGCCAATGCCAAGTTTCGCCCTCCTGCAAAGCCAGGAGGATGCAACCACACTGAAGGAACTTCTCCAACAGTGGCAGACGCTCGATGGGAACATTTCTGTAAAAGAAGCGGAACTGAAATCGACCGCACCCAACGCGGCAGAGCCAACTGACACACCTCCGTCAGAGCCTCAAGACCGCGAAAAGTTGATTGCAGAGTACACCGAATTATTGGCACAGGCAGAAGCGCTGATCATCAAACTTGAGACTCAGGCTAAAGCTCAAATGGTGGCGAACCCGAACGACTCCGAAGCAACCAGAACCTTATTGGGCATCATGCTGAATGACGCTCAATTCGGCCGGGACGCCAGAGTACTCCAACTCGGCGACACCCTGATCAACCAAAATATCAACCCTGAGTATTTCGTCATGGCATCTCGCTCGGAACGGCTTTCCATCCCCGCACGTGAGCTATTCGATGAACTCCTACTTAGACACGCCGAAGCAAAACAAAACGACCTCCCTCAAGTTCGCCTCGCCACCACGCAAGGAGACATCATCATTGAACTCTACGAGAACGAGGCGCCGGACACCGTTGGCAATTTCATTAGCCTCGTCGAAGCTGGTTATTACAAAGACAGACTATTTCACCGAGTAATCGATGGCTTCATGGCTCAAGGCGGTGGATTCAAACTTCAGGGGGGAGTAGAAGTCGATGGCAACGGGCCGGGCTATGCGATTCCATGCGAATGTAATTCACCTGAAAAAAGACTGCACTTTACTAATTGCATTAGCATGGCGCACGCCGGAACCAACACGGGAGGAGCACAATTCTTTCTCACATTTTCCCGAACGGACATGCTTGACGGACGGCACACTTGCTTCGGACGCATTATCAAAGGAATGGATGTCTTAGCCGCAATCAAAAAAACTCACATTTCAACCCCGATGGCCGAACAGCCGATTGAAGGTGTCGAAAAGGATAAAATTATTAGCGCGGAAGTTATCCGAAAACGGGAGCACGACTACAAACCCAACAAAATAAAAACGGAATCGAGTGCGGACGGAAAATAGCAGCATATTATTCGACCGCCTTGGCGTAGACCTTTTTTGGTTTTAGAAAGTCTATCGCAAGGCGGGTCGACGGAAGTCTGATCGAGAAATCCAATATGATAAAAAGCGAACGGGTCAAGTTTATCCAGCAAAGACTTGAAGAACTCTACCCGAACCCTCCAGTCCCTTTAGACCACCACGATCCCTTTACGCTCTTGATCGCCGTATTACTGAGTGCCCAATGTACCGACGAAAGGGTCAACCAAGTTACTCCTGCGCTCTTTCAACTTGCTGATACGCCCGTCAAGATGGCAAAACTACCCGTTGAAAAAATCCTCAATATTATTCGCCCCTGCGGACTCTCACCTAAAAAATCAAAAGCGATCTCGGAACTTTCCAAAATCCTGATTAATAAATACGATTCCGAAGTTCCTGCCGACTTCGAGGCACTTGAAGATTTACCGGGAGTCGGACACAAGACAGCAAGCGTCGTGATGGCTCAAGCGTTTGACGTACCAGCATTTCCTGTGGACACTCACATCCACCGACTCGCTCAAAGGTGGGGACTCACCAACGGTAAGAATGTTAAACAAACTGAGCTTGATTTAAAAAAGTTATTTCCCGAATCAAGATGGAATGACCTACACTTACAGATCATCTTCTACGGACGGGAGTTTTGTTCAGCCCGCGGGTGCGACGGCACGAAATGTGAAATTTGCCAGACCTGTTATCCGCGTCGGCGATCTCCCAAAGTCACTCGCAAAGCTTGACAGGGGAATCTGATTCAAGCTGCGAAAAGCCAGCCGTGTTAATAATTACTTTTCATTTTCGATTCTAAACAACCTTTCAAAGACTGAACTCGAAAGCTCGAATCTGATGCAACTTCATATTGAATGTCCCATATGCGAGCAGCACATCACCACGCCGGAACTGCCTCCTGACAAAAAGGTCATCTGCCCAAGTTGTTCCCGCAAGTTTCGATTTTCAACCGCCGCCAAAGTTTCTCCACCGCTGTCAACCGAAAAAAAACAAACCGCAGACCCAGATCGTCTCTCGGTTCCCAATGCTATCGGCAAGCCTTCTTCTCAAGCTATTTCTGATGCGGTTGAAAATCCACTTGGAAAAACCGAAACTCAAGCCAACCAAACTTCGCAATCAACTACCAAATACAAACTTGCACTCCAATTACGAAAAAGAAGAAAGCGGAGGTTTATCTCGACCTTGATTACCACGGCGGTTTTGACAATCGCCATCGGAATTCTGACTGGCTTGTTGGTCAAGCAAATGAGGCAGGACAAGGTTGCAAAAAATGGCGAACCCTCCGTATTGGATGCCGAACCCACCTCCACCTCTTTGATTGAACCGGGAAAAGAAGCCTTACCCAGCGAACCCAAACCACCCCCGCAGCCATTGAAACAGCAAGTCCCCAATAACATCCCCGACCAACAGTTCGTACAACTCAACCCCAAGTCCGCCCAAAATTGCTGGGAGGCAGTTCAGCCCAATCTACTCAGTCTTAAAGTTTATGACGGCAAAGGCACGCACAATGCGGTTGGCACCATTATCGATTCACGCGGCTGGGTGTTGACGAACTACAGCGCCGTCAAGGGAGCTTCAAAAATTGAAGTTTCATCCAGTTTAAAAACAATCCAGTATCTTGGCGAAACTGAATTATTGAATGACCTGGTACGGGGATATATCGCGGTCAATAAAGAAGAAGACCTTATCATTTTGTCAGTCAACCGGCGTTTCGTTGTCGCGTTCAAAACAGTCGATCCGATCCCCCGGAACAACGTTGTAAAAAGTGAATTCTTGCTGCAGTGTGCGCCACCGTCTCTGGACAACCTTTACGGAGGCCTCGAAACAAGAATCCAATCGAGGGGAACGCTCAACTCCCTCAGCCCTGTAGCGCAAGCAATGGCCGACAGGATGAAATTGAAAAACACTGACTTGGTTTGGTTCTCCGCCCAAACCTCAACGCTTGGCCTGCCAGGCACTCCCTTATTCAAAATTGATGGTGGTCTCGCTGCCTTGCTTTCTTTTCGGATCGATGAAAATAATTTTTTCGTACCCGCCAATTCAGCCAATGCGTTGAAGAAAAACGCGAATGGAGAAATCAAACCGCTGAAAGAACTCTCTCCTCTCTCAGAAACGTCAGATTTTATCTCTATCAGCGATGACAACCCGCTGCGTGAAGCGGTTGTGAAGCTAAACCAGCTCACCGATGCGTGCAAAGAATTCGACTGGATTCCGAAAAAAGAAACTGAATTTGAAACGTTACAGTCGTTGATAGCTGCTTATACCGAGCTCAAAAAACAAGCGAAAAAGGAACCCACAACCGAAACGGGCAGACAGGTAATAAGCCAACTGACCCAACTTGAAACCTCTCTTAATCAACGCGCGCTTCTATTTTCCGGCGACGACCAGTCTGCATTGAAACAAATGAATAAGTCGTTCGCTGAATCCGCATTGAAGAAACCAAATCAACATCTCCCGATCTACGGTGAATTTATCCAAATCCAAATTGGGAGTGATGAGATTCTCGTGCGGCTCGAGGGCACCTCCACCTACATCCGCGCCCCATTTGTTCAAACGGATGAACCAATAAGGCCAGAATCAAAATGCCTATTCTTCATTAAAACCGCGGAAACTCCCAAGACGATCAATCTAAAACTCTCAGCGGGGGACACCGTTCCAACAGTAACAGTGAGTGAATTTTATAATTTTGGCCAATGACTCCCCGTAGATGACTCCTGCCTCAACTTGGTTTAAACTGTGTTTTGGATTTGGCGAATCGACCAAATTAAACAACAGTTGGAACACTCCTTCCCCGAGAAAACATGTTTAAATCATGGCAGGCGTTAACGCTTTGGAAACGGGTATTAGTCGGTCTGGTCCTTGGCCTGGGCCTCGGGCTCGCCGTCCGTTACGGCACCCCGGAATCCGTCAACGCAGAGACCACTCTTTCTGGGTTCGAACGAGCCGCTGCCATTGGCGACACTTGGTTCAAACCCTTCGGTGATGCTTTCGTCCGATTGATCAAAATGCTGATCATTCCGTTGATCGTTACCACTTTGGTCTCCGGAGTGACAGCCATGGGAGATCCAAAAAAGCTGGGTTCGCTAGGCGCCCGTACCATCGGCCTTTACATGTTGACGACCCTGTTTGCGGTCAGTCTGGGTTTGGCGATGGGAACGCTCATCAAACCGGGAGTCGGCGTTGAATACAATACCGCCTCTGCGGAAGACCTTGCCTCAGTCACCGGAAAGATGGCTGCCGCAGAGGAGGCGGGGGGGTTCGTCGACCGGTTGCTCAACATCATTCCCAGCAATCCAGTCGCGGCACTTTCGGATGGCCAGGTGCTGCCCACCATTTTCTTCTCGTTGATGATCGGAATTGGGATTTTATTTGTTGGAAAAGCAGCTGATCCTGTTCGTCATTTTTTTGATGCGGCAGCGGAAGTTGTGATGCGAATCACAATGATGGTGATGGAATTGGCTCCCTACGGCGTCTGTGCGCTAATGGCCTGGGTGATGGCTACCAAAGGTATTGAAGTTTTGAGCAACTTGCTGTGGCTGGCGATTGCCTTGTACGCTGCCTGTATTTTCCAGATCATATTCGTTTACGGATTCATGATCATCCGGCTGTTTCTCGGCCTGCCGCTTAAGCAATTCTTTCGAGGCATTGCCGACGCTCAGGGAGTCGCATTTTCAACCGCTTCTTCCAGCGCGACGCTCCCTGTTACAATCTCATGTGCAGAGACGAATCTGGGAGTCGATAAATCGGTTGCCGGTTCGGTGCTTCCGCTTGGCGCTACGATCAACATGGACGGCACCGCGATTTACCTTGGACTCGTCGCGCTCTTTGCAGCTCAAGCTGATGGACTCCAATTGGAGATGTCGCAGTACGTGATGGTCGCCATGACCGCGACACTGGTTTCTATCGGCGCCGCTGGAATTCCGTCAGCAGGCTTGCTATTGGCGGCAACCGTGTTGAGTGTCATCGGAATCTCCGCCGAACAATCCCTCTTGATCATCGCCTTTATATTCCCGTTCGATCGCCTGCTCGACATGATGCGAACACTCACAAACGTTTCCGGGGACATCGCTGTCGCCTGCACCGTTGCTAAATGGGAAGGCGAACTAAACGAAGATGTGTTTAGAAATGAGGCAGAGGTCTGACTCAGCAAGGGGCTGTCAATCAAATATTTCCTGACAGCCTTTC
>JAALLA010000180.1:4668-8976 GCA_011087765.1 Pirellulaceae bacterium | reverse complement strand
TCATCCCCGACAAGAATGTCCGACGACGCATTGTTAAGCGGACTTCCATCGAGCACGGTTACGTCGAACGACCATTTGAGTTTGTAGTTATTCTCCATCGGGTACCAGTTGAAACCAGCCGCGTACTCCGTTCGGTCACCCAGTAATCCCGCAACTTCCGAATAACGAAAATTGACATCTAATTTTTGTGGAATAATGAACTTACCACCTTCGACATAGAATCCGCGTTGCATCAGACTATCAACCGGAACCGCTCCATCGGTTTCAAAATTCTCTAACCAGCGGAAGAACACCTCTGAATCGAAACTCCAACCTCGCCACTTAGCAGCAAGATCAACTCCGTAAAAGAAAACATCAACACCGGAAACAGTAACCCCGGGGCTTAGTGCTCCCGCCTCACCCAAGCGCGTTCCATCGGTCATTCGGATGAAATCGGTCTCCGCCAGTGGATTCCCTAACGCATCCGACGTAATGGGCGAATAAACAAAGGAGTGGCCGAATCGAACCAGCGGATCACAGTTGTAATCAAAATCGACTAACTGGCCACCAAAATCCCCAAAGGGGTCAAAGTACTGAGTCATTGCAACCGTAAGTTTGTCATCTGTAACACGGTTCGGCAGGTTCGAAGTTCGATAGCCGTTTCCAAGCATGAGTTCGTAATGTCCGTTCTCACCGGTCTTACCTTGCCCCCAAATTCCAATCGTTCGATCGGGACGGAAAAAGTCATTTGACATGGGACGATCAATAAACCGAGTCCGTCTGGCACCCAAAAGCCATTGACGACTGGCCGAGACTTTTCGTTTTCCAAATTGCAAACGGAAACGATCGCTGACCTTCCACGCCCACCAATAATCAAAAAAGTCTACGGTGTGCCGGCCATCCGTATCGCCGTCGAGTTGGTAAAAGTAAGTCAAACGCGGATCAAGTGCAGTGCCTTTAAAGCTTAGTCGCGCCCGCTCAATATCAAAAGCATTTCGATTTCTTACCGGGCGGGTTATCCCTGCATTGTCCGTCCAACTATCCACTTCACGTGCGAATGCATGATGTCGAAACTGAATCCAGCCATTGATTTTTAGTTCAAACGGATTTTTCTTTTTATCGTAAGGAAAAATCCCAAAGCCTTTATCGTAGGCCGCAAAATAATCAAGCTTCTCCTCGTTTCCTGGGGAAGCTGTCTCTTCAATCCGTAATACCGAATTCTCGGTTGGAGAAACGAATGATGGCGTTTCTTTAGTCAACTCAAGGTTCGAATTTTCGGATGCTTCGTTTTTCTCGGAATCTCCGAGAGCAAAGACAACATCCTTCGTCAGAGAAAGCGCTCCCGAAGGTTGATTCACAGTTCCAGGGTCACTGTTGCCCGCACCGTAGTCTTTTCCAACCACGTTAGAATTGAAAATTATTAGCACGATTAGTGCAGTTAAAGCTCGAGCTATCATTGGGTGTATCTATTGGCTAAACAAAATAATCCGCGTATCAGGGATCGTTTGACTAATCGGCAAACTCCGGTATCCGGTAATCTGATTTCGGCCATTTGGCCGCCTGAAATCTTGTAAATCAAACCAACAAGAGAATTTTTTGGTTTATTGCCCGCTCCAAATTGCCAAAGACACGTTGGACAGAGATTTTGTGGTGAATTCGCTAGCACATCGCATCTCAAACTGCTGGCGATCACTTTTTATCCCCAGCGGACAAAGCACGCTGGAATTTGACCCCATCGCTTTTAAGCAAAGAGCAATAGGTAAGAGCGGCTATCCATCTGAAGCCGCGCCTCTGGCTCGGATCTATTGCGAGAGTTGTCGCGAGCGCTTAATTCCTTGAATCGGTTGACTGGGGCTCTGGTGGCTTAAGCTCCGCGACGCTCAAATCGGCAAAGTTTACCGTACCTCCGTCCACCAACAACTGAATGTCTTTTAAAGAATCATCATTGTTGACTGGAATCCAACCGAGGAGCTCTTCGTTAAAATAGGCGAACCAAAATTCTTCTTGACGCTCAATCTGAATCTGATTGTATTTGGGTTGTCCGTCATTAGTCTTGCTTGTGAAATCGTGCGGAAAGGGAATGCGAACGTCGGATTCAAGCTCGCCTTTCAGACTCCCTTTTACTCCTAAAGCAATTCCGTCACGGGCAACTCTCAAGACATTGCGTTGGCTGCTATCCTGCCCATCCCCACGATCGAAATGCACTTCAGCGCTGTCAGCCTCCAGCAAATCGACCAATAGCCGAATTCGGTAGTTGAGGAGTTGGTTCTTGCTAGATTCATCAGGATTCGGCATTGGGAGCGGACGCACAGCAGGCTTTCTGCCAGTTGCCTGTAAAACGCTTGCCCCTTCCGAATCAACTTCTTCAAACCAAAACCCTCCCTGAATTGCAGTCCAGCCGTCTGTGCTCGTCCCATCAAAAAGTGGTTCCTCCCAACCTGTTGCAACAAACGTGGGAACGCGTTCAACCTTCGGAGCTCCGCTTGGCTTGAAAATAAACCAACCTAAACTGATTACCGCGATAAAACACCCAATGACTAAACTTCGAACCAGCCACGGGCTCCTCAACTTATTTTCAAGCAGCGGTTTCTGAAATTCCCCGATGGTAATCGCCTGGGTTTCAGTGGGAGTGGAAGTCTCACACTTGCTCAGCACCTGCGCACTTACCTTTGACAGCGTGGGCAAGTTATCAATTGCAGCAATCAATGCGCTATAGTCTGGAATCCGCTCAGCTGGGTCGGAAGCAACCATCCGTTTCAAAAGTTGCATTGATTCAACCGAACAGTGGGTTGTTAGGTCATCGAGCCAACTCGAATCACCTGTAACCTTGGCAACAACAATCTGGCCAATTGTCATACCTTGGTACGGAGGCATTCCGGTAAGCATATGAAACATACTCACCCCTAACGCATAAATGTCTGCTCGATGGTCGATATCCGAATCGGATACTTGTTCAGGAGCCATGTAAAATGGGGTACCCATCGCCGTCCCAACAACCGTCAATCGGGTTTTACCACCTTGTTCAACAGCAAGCTTTGCGAGGCCAAAATCTGTGATCTTCACCAGGGGAACATTTTCAGCCATCGCAAAACCTGCGGGTGGCTTGGTCAACAGTAGATTGGCAGGTTTGATATCTCGGTGGACAATACCAAGCTCTTGGGCATGTGCCAGCCCCGCGGCTACCTGACGAGCCAGGGCCCAACCCATTGACTCGCTGATTGGGCCGCTATCTTGAATAAGGCTCTCTAAATCCTCGCCTTCAATCAACTCCATGGCCAAATATATTCGTTCGCCATGAGTTCCAAAATCGTGAGCGGCTACGATATTGGGGTGTTGCAGGCGCCCAACGGCAAATGCTTCTTGTTGAAATCGTGCCACCACTCCAGAACCGCTCATCTTGCTGATTGGAATTGTCTTGAGAGCTACAATTCGATTCAACTGTGTTTGCGTAGCTCGATAGACAACCCCCAGACCACCGTGCCCAACCACATCCAACACCTCAAAACCGGGGGCTACATTAGTTGGATCGAGCATGACCTCCAAAATATCAATCTGGACCGGGTCAAGTAATTCCGTTTCCATGGCCAGTATTTTTGGCGCGGTGCTCCGTTCAATCGACGTCTGCAGCAGTTCCGCCGCTTGCGTTGCTGACAACATATCCCGTTCGACTGCCATGTCGATAAATCTACTTGCCTTATCAGGCTGGTTTTCAAATTTCATCAGCCGGCATAACCTCTAAGACACGATGTCGTCCAATTGCTTCAACAGTGCCTTTAACGATGGTCGATCCGAGGGACTACTTCCCACATACGCAAATCGTACCTTTCCTTCTTTGTCGATCACATAAGTAGAAGGAAATGCAAGGGCGTCTGAAATATCAAAAAAGTTAACTGCTTGAAGCTCTTCATCCAATAAAATCGGGAACGGCACGCGATCAACCTGTTTCTTTTCCGAAGACATCGCAGCCTCAATGAACCGGTCGAGACTCTCTGGACTACCCGGATATACCAAGAGCACCTCGGCATTCCGCTTGCTAATCTCCCCGTAATTGGAAATTAATCGTGATGTTTGTGTCGTGCAAAACGGGCAGAGTTTCCCAGAAAAACCACGGGTAATTACAAGGACGACATTTTTCTTACCAATGAAATCACTCAAATTGACTTTTTGTCCCGAAGTGTCCAAGAACTCAAGTTCGTCCACGTTAGCAGGTAAGTCCACATTGGTTTCAACGTCATCTTTAAACTTAATCTGCCGCTGATTCGAATTTTGCCCCGAGAAACAGCCACAGGCAATCGCTACCGGCAATAATGCAAGCAATAAGCAACTTTT
>JAALLA010000180.1:0-4568 GCA_011087765.1 Pirellulaceae bacterium | reverse complement strand
AATAGCAAAATTAAAAATCAAACAGCTCTCCAATGGCAACGCAATTCGCCAAAAATCTCAACGCTCCCACTTGCAATTTGGTTGCATGTACATAAAATATCAAAAACTAGCAGAAGTAAGAACTGAGACACTTTGGAGCAACGAGACATGGCGTCGACACTTAAAAAACTACCTGTAACCGTACTTAGCGGATTTCTTGGAGCAGGAAAGACAACGCTGCTAAATCATATTTTGTCCAATCGGGACGGGCTCAAGGTCGCGGTCATCGTGAATGACATGAGCGAAGTCAACATCGACGCAGCACTCGTTCGTGATGGAAACGCTCAACTCTCGAGAACTGAAGAACAGTTGGTGGAAATGTCAAATGGATGCATTTGCTGCACGCTTCGCGAAGACCTGTTAATCGAGGTAAAAAAGTTGGCTCAAGAGAATCGTTTTGACTATCTGCTGGTCGAATCGACCGGGATCAGCGAACCAATGCCTGTTGCCGAAACCTTTACTTTTGAAGATGAAGACGGCGAAAGCCTGGGCAATGTTGCGGAACTTGACACGATGGTTACTGTGGTCGACGCCGCCAACTTTTTAAAAGACTTCGGTTCCTGGGATGATCTGAACGATCGAAACATGGGGCTTAGCGATGAAGACGAGCGAAATATCGTCGATTTGCTAGTCGATCAGGTGGAGTTTGCCAACGTAATCATCGTAAATAAAACGGACCTGGTTTCGCAGGAGCAAGTTGATTTAATTAAGAAAATAATCAGCCAGCTGAACAGCTCAGCGCTTGTACTGGAATCGACTAAAAGTCGCGTCTCACTGGATAAGATTCTTGGAACGGGCAAATTTAAGTTGGACGAAGCGCAAGATTTATCCTCGGATTGGCTGGCCATCCCCAGAGGTGAAGAAGAAACGGAAACCGAAGAATACGGAATTTCGAACTTCTTGTTTCGCAGCGATCGCCCCTTTCATCCTCAACGAATTTGGAATGCAATTGGAGAGGATATGGAGGCCGGTCTTTTTAAGGGAGTATTGCGAAGTAAAGGAATTGCCTGGATCGCGTCGCGTCATGATTGGGCCTACAACTGGTCTCAAGCAGGCTGTTCGGTCCTCTTGGATCCGGCAGGCTTCTGGTGGGCTTCGGCCCCGAAAGAGTCCTGGCCTGAAGAGGCGGAGGTCATTGCCGAGATCGAGGCACGCATGATCCACGAATACGGTGACCGACAACAAGAACTGGTTTTTATCGGCCAAAATCTCGATCAAGAGCATGTAACACCAGTAACCAACGACTGCCTTCTGACCGATGAAGAGTATGAGCTCGGGCCAGGTTCCTGGGAGCACTTCCAAGATCCTATGCCTCCGATCGAGGTCGAGGAAGATTACCTCGAAAGCGAATATCCGACCGAAGAATAGGCCAATCTGCCTGTCGATCGATTTCCTCAATGGCGTTCAATGGCGTTGACTGAACCATTGAGATCAATCGAAATGAGCCCCTTAGAAACCTCCTGTGAAACAGACGGGAGTCAATTGCGTGGCCCTATCGTGGCTCCTGAAGTTGAAAGCTTGGAGACATGGTAGAAACTGGCACGAATATTCAACAGAGTCAGCTTCCCTCTGGAAACTAAATGATCACGTAGGCCGACTCAGTTGGCCGGTAACTGTATACACGTGCCGTATCAGCATCAATTACCCAACCATGCAACGAAGTCGCCCCGTTCCGCACTCGTTCACTCAAAAACGGGTGGGTCAGTAGATTTTCGATCTGACACAAGACATGCTCAAAGATCATCAGCTCGAGCCGTTTCATCGCGGAACCCGGGGAGTAGTTATTCTCCACGATTCGTCGCGCACCTTGCTCAAATCGAATTCTGTATCCCCCAACATCAACAAATCCCGCCGGGACGGGCTGGAGCCAATGAGAAATGACACCGCAACTCAAATGACCGCAAACGATAAGCTGACGAAAGTCGTGTTTTTCAAACTCCTTCTCTATCTTTCGAAAGGAATGCCTGCCATCACCTTCACATTCAGATTTAGACGGTATCGAGGCAGCAAGATGCTGCAGCACTAGAAATCGATTGCGATTCCCAAATGAGATACAGTCGGGAGCCGCCCCAAGTTCCGAACAAGCGATAACCAGCGTATCTTGCGCGCGCGAGACAGCAGGATTGACCAAGCTTGCGACCGAACCAAATGCGTTTTCTGGAAAATGGTGAAGGCCAGCCTTTAATAAAACTCTCGTTTTCACCAAACTCAAGACGACCCTCCAATAATGCTATTTAAATGCACTTGCATACTAAATGCAATTATATAGATTTGTTAAATGGAAAGTGATTAAATTTTCCAAACAACAAAAAGTAATTCAAATCTGGAGGGTTGAAATGATTGCAGACAGCTTGATTTTAGAAGCTCAAAAAGCCTGGGGAGAAGGAATTGTAAAAATCGGCAAAGCGTTTCTTGAAAAAGAAGACTATAAAGCTGCTGCCGAAGCACACCTTCATGAGTTTTACAACTATCAAGAAGGAACGGTTCTCTTCAAACCAACCCTTACTTGTGAAAAGCAATTCCGGCTGGATTTTGAGGGTGCGCTTTCCTATTTTGTGGGTGGAAACGACAACTATCCTGAAGATCACGGATTTGCAATCAAGCCCTGGTCAAACGTGCGGTGGGAAAATATTGGCACCAAGGTTACGGGAGACATGGGTGTCGCTATGGGAAATTATTATTTCACACCCCATGAAGGGGGCGATGATGTGAAAGTTGAGTACTCGTTTGCCTACACGATTAATGCGGAAGGAAAGCTAAAAATTGTTCTTCACGGATCCCACCTCCCTTACAATCCTGCCGTGTGATTAACCCGTCACCCCCACGGACAACAAAAACAAGCCACCCCTCAAATTCACATTTTTTGGGGTTTAGTTTTTAATCTGGAATTTGGGTGGCTGACTTTTAGCACTTAAACGCTTACCAAATTTCAAAAATCAACCAATCCGAGACTAAAAAGGCTCGCTGATCGAAATCAGCGAGCCTGCCTTAGGTTTAGATCTACTGTGGTTGAGATTTAATAACGGCCCGAAACACCGCGGTTCAATACTCGCCAATGACTTCGCCGCCACGCATTGACGAAAGTGCGCGATAGACATTTAAACTGATGTTCTCTGAAATCGTCTGCACTGATCCATCCATTAAGACGAACTGCGCCAACCCTGCATGAGGAGCGGCTACGCCTCGATCCGCACCACCTCCGTTAGCGGGCGGATTGTTGGGGGTGAACTCGGCGTCAAACAAAACCATGTGACCGTGATCGTCGTCTGGCGCGTCGACATCGCGCACCGCAGCAAACCAGGCGTTCTCGAAATTCGGATGTGAACCCACACCAATTGGACTACCCGACGAATCAAGGATTGGCCCATTATGGCGTTCGCCAATCGCGAACGTATTCGACGAACCATCGGTGATATCCCGAAACCCTGTTTTGCTATTTCGGAAAAATGGGCCTACCGATGAATCCGGCGTTGCATCCAGGTTGATGTCGTCGCTGGAATTACCGGGAGTTTCAAGAACTCCGGACGCGGGCCCCCAGTTGGCACAATAGCTGGCCGCTGCATACTGCTCGATTGGAGTGGCAGTGTCATCTCGGACCACAAAATTACCTTCCGAAAAGGGGTCCGATGGACACAAGAATACCCTCAGTTCAGTTTCCCTCGCTACTAGGTTAACGGGATCGAAAACAGGCAGGTCAGCATCAACCATATCGTACAAATTCTGTTGCTCGATGAATGGCAAAACAAACATCCCCCAGGCGTGCCCCAGATGATTAGCGTCCGCCAATCCACTGGACACCTGATACCCCGTTTGCGCTGCATATTGACTTCCCAAAGCGTAGGCATATCCCGGTGGAAATCGCTGTAAAGCACTTTCATAATTATGTAAAGCCAAGCCAAGCTGGCGCATGTTGTTTTTACAAGCAGTACGCCGTGCAGCTTCACGGACCATTTGGACTGCAGGCAACAACATCCCGATTAGAATTCCGATGATGGCGATAACAACCAGAAGCTCCACCAGAGTAAAACCGGCGATATTTCGTTTCATCGCGACTCTTCGAGCCGTCAGGCCTGAGCTGCCGCTTAAATATTGTTTATGATGCATTGAATTTCATTTCTGTATTATGAATTGGAATTTGACTTTGAAACGCAACCCATGCGCACCAGTGAAAAAGAAGCGCAACCAATACGCAACTCTACAGATGCACAAAGCGACCGTTCTAGTCGTTTGAAGGGAATGGAATTAACCAGGTTTGTCGAGATACGACGGCCCTAATTAAACCCTCAGAAAAAAAAGAGACTCCAATGGAGCTGGAGGTCCGCGTGCACCGATAGTGCCCAATTCGGCGGAAGAAAAGAACCCATTGCTGAAGCAATTTGGCTCATCAAAAACAGGAAAGGCCTGATTCAGGGATAAACTATTTTGAGCCGAACAACAAAAATCGGACTCAAGCAATTGCCACGAAAATAGAGGACCTTCATTATCGCTAGGCTCGCGATGCGGTAATTCAGGATCCGGGTGAGGCGCAT
>JAALLA010000016.1 GCA_011087765.1 Pirellulaceae bacterium | reverse complement strand
GAAGATCATAAAAACATGCAAATCCACGAAGAGCTCCCACCCGCGACATGGTTTTCTGACCCCCTATCCATCATTACGCCCCGTAACCCCGCTCCACCGCAACCCCAACCGGTTGCCACCAATTTAAAACCTGAACCCAGTGAACCTCTTTTCGACATTAGAAACTTCAGTGACTCAGCCAGTAGAAAAATAGAGCTGATCAGAGGTGCCTACCAAGCCGACTCCGAATCACAGACGATCCAAACTCCCCCGCCAGCGCCCCAATCGGTGGTCGATTCCAATACCCAAACCAGCAAGGCAGAGGACATTTTTGATAAAGACGAAGTCTTTCTTGCGCGAACCGGCGACGTCATCGAGGTTAACGGCGAAGATGGATTTGATCGCATTGACCTCGCTTGCTACGACATCAACTGCGCCTCCATCTCATCGAACAAAATTCGAATTGACGACGAACAAACTGGCTCGTTTGAAATCCACTTTATCGATGTTGACTATGCCATTTTTGCAAACGGAGTCAAAATCCGACTCAACAGCACGCACTAATCTTACGGGCAAACACTGCAATCGCTTGCTTCCCATCACCCCGCCGCTCGACATGGGGGAATCAAAAAGATGCAATTCCTGAACAGCAAGAATTATTGCTGACCATTGATCATCACCTCCGCGCCTGTCTCATAAGTCACAAAGCCGACGATACTCGATTTTTGAATCTTAAGCCCACGTGTCACAAATAATGAGTAAGGATCCTCCTTTCTCCACGGCCCCAGTGCAACAGCGCGGTACCTGAGCTTTTTCGACACCCCCGGCTTTAAACCAAGAATCTCTGGCTGCTGCAAATTCACAACATTACACTCAAACATCCAGTTCGAGTCGGGGTACTCATTGGTAGTGCACTGGAACGACATTTTCCCCTGAACAACCCCCTCCGTGTTAAGCGCGAGATTGTTTTCAAGCAATTCAAAATTAGCGACACGAAGTCCCACTTGAGACACAATCGCCAGCGCAAGAGACAATAGTGAAACAACGAGAATCAAGGCCCGCAAATTAAATCTCAACTTCACAATGGACACCGTGGACTAATATTGAAAATTTACGCGACAGTCTAACGAGCTACTGCACGAGCTATTCTCAGCCGTTACTTTAACCGCCTAAACCGGCAAATAATCACTTGCAACTTAGAATTCGATGAACTGGGCAGAACACGCTGAAGTTTGCCTTTAGTTGCCCAGCGTTTTTTTGAGGGCCGTAATATTAGATTCGAGAGATGATAAAAAATCACCTGTTTCAGGCGGTTGATCGATCAAATCAAGCGCTAGCGAACGACAACCCTGGCCTTCGATCACAGCAAGTATCTCGGCTGAAGGCAATTCTCGATCAAACAAGACAACTCCCTCCGACACGTCTGCACCTTCTAAAAGTGACTTTAAATCCAAACTAGCCTGTTCGACATCTGGAATGGAAAACCAAGTCAGATGCAGATCACCCGATCCGGCAGCGCGCGCCAGAAACTTTTGATTCGGAGTAGCAGTCACTAGAGAAACTGAAGGTTGCCCGGGAATTGGCTGAAGCAAATTCGTCAGCCGATCCAAGTCCTTTATCAAGGCCGCTAGATTTGCTGAAAACTCAGCAGCAAACTGAGGGTATTTTTTTGTAAGTTGCTCAGCAACATAGACCGCTTGCTTCTTTGCAACCGCCGGATCCAACCAGGTACGCGAAACCATGGTGGGGTGGGAGTGCTCTCCTTCAGGGCCATGAGAATGCACCATCGTCACATCTTCGACCGCGATATAATCCGAGAGCGACAAACCTTTGCTTGCCGTCCTACAAAGCTTCGTTTCGGGGAGGCTAACTTTGGGCAACCATTTTGCGTAATCCGCCCCGACGCCATTAGCAATCACCAAGTCTGCCGACTGCATCGCCAAAACCGCTTCTCGTGAGGGCTTCCACCGCGAAGGATTTTCTATATCTGGCGGCACCGGACAGTCGACAGCGATCAGGTCTCCTGCAATACGGCCAGCCAGATACTGCAAGGGATAGCTAATGGCAACAACACGAAAATCACTATCCTCGCTCGCTCCAATTTCCCCTGGCGTCACCTCATTTTTCTGAAAGCAACCCACGAAAGCTACACTGCCGAGCATCAACACAATTTGAAAAACTCGCCTTGGCCAGACGGCATTCTTATACTTGTTTTTTTCCAACATGAGACACGAGCGCCATTCGAGTAAGCGAGGACTATTTAGTTTCGAGCTTCTGCTTTATCGCATCAATCTTCTGATTGACACTTTGTTTTTCAAGCCCCGACAAGCTACGCACTGATTTTTTATAAATTGCCAAGGCTCGGGCAAGGAACTTTCGATCGCGAGGACTTCTTGCCGGCTCTCCTAGTTTTGCAAGAGCATCCGCTAAAGGTATTATTTCTTCTCGATTTTTATTACCCAACTCTGCATGGAGCTCCAACATCGAAATTAACTTTGTGTCTTCCGAATTCAACCAGCACGAAACTGCATTTTCAAAATCATCTTCGATAACAAACAAGAAATCACCGCGATTGAGATTCGCCTGAGGATCCTCAGGATTTCCAACAAGAATCTCAAGCGCCTTTTGGTTACCCGCCGCCAAATCCCTTAACTTCTTCACCCGTTTTTCAATTGACTGATATTCGTCCAAAGACTCGGAATCTTTCACTTTTTTAGATTGGCGAATCGCAAAAGAAAGATACCTTACAGCAACCTCGTAACGACCTTGATCCTCAGCTTCCTGAATTAAATCATCAGTCGTTCTCTTAAAATCCCGCGCAGTTTGACTGGAAGAATTCCGGGCTGCTGCTTCGATCGAATCAAGTGTATCTCCCCAGAAATCGATCTCGTAATATTGATCGAGCAAACGCATCGCATCAACAATCGTAGTCGCGTCGCCGGACTCTTCCCCCAACTCCGCTGCCCGCATCCACAAAATATACCGAACCACAAAATCTTCTTCGGTAAGGGCGTCATTTATTAATTCCCTGGCCGCAGACCGGCGATCCGATGCCGACCTCGCCCCATTTTCAATCGATTGCAATAACCCTGCAATCTTCCGTTTCGCTTTCGCTCTCGTTCGACTGTCTGGGCGTGGCAATTTAACGATCGCCTCAACCACCTCCTCACCACTAGACGCTGCAGTTGAGGTGTCCAGTGCCGGCATCTCTGGCTCTCCCTCGAAAAACCCCGGAAGACTATTGTCCGCAAGCGACGAATCCGTATTCCCTGGCGAGGGCTTCGCATTAGCATCCATCGCAAAAAGACTCAATCTTGAAAGTGCCCCCGCCGGATCAAAACTGACTGACAACCCGACAACAGGCAAGCCCTCGGGGTTCTCTACCATTTGCCTAAACTCTGCTACACCGGCAAACCACTCGCTCGAATACATGTCATCGGGATCTAATGTGTCACCGGAAATCTTCATGAAGCTTACCCGACAGCCCACCGACGGTTCCGCCTTTGAAAACTCAAATCCGCTTAAAGCGTACCCAGGCTTAGCCAGAAAGAGCACCGAGTCCGCCTCGCCAGCAACCGAAGTCTCGTTACCGCCACGACCGAAGGCATCCCCTGAGAACGCCCGAAACCCGGTATGATAGACAGGGCAAATTGACAATACGCCGCCTTGATCATCAGTTGTTAAAGACAAGCCAATCACAATGGCCCCTCCATCGGGAATGACTTCGATCACCTCTTCTGAATTGAGCGGGGTGGCTCCCAGCAATGAAATCTTCTTCTCGACGATACATCGCTTTGCCTCGCCAAACACCCCCATCAAACTGGGAACCTGCTTCGGATACCCCGCCAGATTCTTCAGCGTGTACTGGGGCAACTCTGGCTCGACTGGCTTCATTTCAGGCGCCGGTTGCTCGGGTTCACTCGTTGGTTTTACGACATCGCTGTTACTGCCTGCGACAGAGCCTGGAGAACCTAGGGCACCCTTCGGGGAACCTCCGGCAGGAGGGTCAACCTCTTCAACGGGCAACGCTGGAATCGTTGTCGGCTGCGCAACTACGATGGGAAGCTCAAGCTCCCCCTCACCCTCGGCAGGCTCCACTGGCTGCTGCGTACCCAAAATTCCAGAACTGATTAACGCTGCCGCAACACCAACCGCAGCGACGCCACCTGAAAGCCAGGCGAACCCCATCAAAAGCAACTTTTTGAATTCTTTCTTTTTTGCATCTGCCAGAGAGTGAGTTCCGGACTGGATACCAAAATCAGCCACGTCCTCGCCGGAAAGAGGCACCGCCGATCTCAAACCAGAAGAATCGGGAATGACAGACACAGCGATCGCCGGTTCCGATGATCCATGGACAGCAGGGTCAGCAGTGCGCCCCAACGCGGGGGGGATTGCAGGAGGCACCGCAACTGCCGCTAAGGGCACTGCAGTGGATTGGGAAATCCGAAGCTCCTCATCGTACTCCCGCTTTTTTTCTGCCATCAACAAGCATCTGCGAGCGCGAGCCAACTCGTTTAACAGCTGCTGCGACAGATCTCCATTGGGGCCACCTTGATAGGTTCGAATGTGCGACATTTGGCGATCCGCCGCCATCGAAATCACATCCGCATCATCCTCGTACAAATCCAGTCCGAGCAAACGGTAGTGATTGATTGGCCGGGAACTCTCTCGAATTCCAAGCCACTTAAGATAGGGATCAAAGTCTGCCATTTAAAATTCGACAACAAATCGCTGAAAACACCCGCTGGAACCCTAACCATAAGGCCCCTGAAAAGGTAGTTCGGTATTGTAGAAGGCTCCTGTTTTTTGTCAAAATCAACAAAAATAATCCGCAACTAAATCCGCGGATAAGTTTTGCCCAAAACCCGACGTCGCCACTTGCCCGCACAAACGACACACCAACCCCGCCGAAAGGCAACCCTTCACGTAACCCGCCAAATCCCAAGGGGATGGAGCGAAATCAAAAAAACATGCTCGATGCCCTACCGACTGTTTACTAACAAACTCTCCACAATGTCACCCGATACGCTCCAAACCCAGGTGGACCCAAGCAGCACCAGGACCATCGCCACCCCAAAGATGATCCCCATCTCTCCAACTTGAAGCCACACAATCGTACCTCTCGAGCACCCCAAACGAAACATCGTCTCCATTTCACGCTTCCTCAACCGCAGCGACAACAGCACAACGAGAATCAGTAACATCGCCGTTGAGCCACCAATCAAAATTGCATTCGCGTTGAAAAACCGATTCACCTGAAAGACGATTGTCATCAGGTCGCGGACCACGATTTCCGGGCGTACAAACTGCACTTCACTGTCGCCCGACTCATAACGACCTTGTAAAATGGTCTCCTCTTTAAAGCCATTCGCAGAGACCAAAACCGCGGTCACAGGAAACTCATCAGTGTCCCCGTGAAAATGAAATGAATCAACATTTTCATCGGTGATTTCGATATAAGACACGACACCTCGGTTGGCAATGATCCTGCCAGAATCACTTGCGATCAAGACGGGACTGTCGGGCGATTCTTTATTTAAATCCTGATGCCCGTGCCCCAACCCCTGAATAATCCAAGCGGTTTTCAAGTCGACAAACACAGCCCAATCGTCAGGCGTACGGGACGCCCCCAGAACTCCCACAACCTTTAACTTCAAAGGGGATTGCCCAGCTAAATCTAAAACGTTTGCTCGATCCGAAATCAACTGATCACCGACATTCACCGATAACATTTCGGCAACCTTGTGCCCAACCACGCAATCGCCAAGCGACACAAACAGGGTGCCGTCTCCAACCCCGAGATCTCGATAATCAAAATACTCGAGCGAAGTTCCCACAACCGGGTAATCCATGGCGGTGAACATGCAATGAAGAGGAATAGCAGTCGCCAATCCATCACCACGGGCTTGCTCGACTTCAGCATAAGAGACGGGCTCAACAGCTCCTTGCTTAAAATACAAAGCACTCAGCACCAAATCGAGCGAACTTCCCTTCGCCCCAACCACGCTTGGCGTACTCGCAGCTCGCGCGACGATTTTCTGATCGAATTGCCACACCAACAGCTTTACAGCAACCGGCAAAATTGTAGTAAGTACAATACAGGCAACCAAAATCAGCGATTTGGCTTTATGAAAAAGCACGTATCGCCAGGCCAACCCCAAGGGACCTTTCATGCCTGGTCTCCGACTGCGCTGTCAACAGAGCCTGAACTTTTTTCACCTGCTTTCGAGAATCGCATTTTTTCAAAATCGACAACCCGATCAAACCCAGACAGAATCCCCATATCATGAGTTACAACGACCAACGTTTGATTCTGTTTTTCAGCGAGCTGAAATATCAAATCTAAAATGCGGCGCTTGTTCTCCGGGTCGAGATTGCCAGTCGGCTCGTCTGCCAAAACAACCCCCGGTTCGGTAATCAGTGCGCGACAAATCGCAACCCGCTGCTGCTCGCCTTGAGAAAGCTGGGCAGGTCTGCGGGTCAATTTCTCCTTAAGCCCCATCGCCTCGGCAAACTCAATTGCCCGGCAACGCATCCCTGAAGACCCCGGTAACGTTGAATTAATTGAAAACGGCAGGAGAATATTGTTCAAAACGTCAAGGTACTCCACCAATTCAAACTGCTGAAACACCATTCCAATTTTTGCAATTCGAAAATTCCGACGCGACGCATCGGACATCGCCGAAACCTCTTCACCACATACCTGCACGGTACCTGCCAGCGGCAGAGTAATGCCGGAGATTAGATTAAGCAAAGTCGTCTTGCCGCAACCACTCGGCCCCACGATCGCCACGCGCTGCCCCGCCTCCACCACTAAACGCGGCAAACGCAACATGAACTCGGCGCGAGGGTACTGAAATTTAAGGTTCTCAATTTGAATCATTATTTGCGAACGCGCCCGATATTCCGTGTAATGAAGTCCGCTTTCTTTTGAACCTCAAAACTGCCGTTGGGGTCACTGCGCTGGTAAATTAACGCACGACGAGCACCCTCGATCGCTAAGGCCTCGTTGATCTCACGAGTCGATAAAATGGTCGCCTTAACCGAGGCTCGACTACTTTGCACGTTGTAACCCGTCGCCCGACTCTGAAACACAGGCCCTCGCAAACCCGGAATGCCTCGACTGATGCTCGATTCCGAATAACGAGAAACACCGCCCAACGACATCGTACCGCCATCGGGAACACTCACCGCCGTCCTTATATTAAAGAACGAGACAACCGGTAACTGGACAGGGCGGTACACGTTTCGACCACCAAGCGTTTGCGCAAAACCCGAGCCCGTTAATACCCAGGGCACCAGAATTAATAGAAAAACTCGGACGCAAACTACCAAACCATCCCCCTTCTCTAATTACGGGCAACCCTAACGCTGCTGGCCCCAGGGCTTTTCAAACAATCCAGATAAAACACCACAAATGCAGCAACAAACGCGCGAGGCCGCGCAGCGTCCCGATTTTAAGCGAGCCAACGATCCCAGTATTGTAAGGGAGAAACACCAGAACGATCAACTTGAACAAAGCCGTGCACTAAACCAACCAGCAGGCACCCAAGGCACGCAAACCCTCAAGTCTGCGCATTCCTCCAAGCCAACCAGCCCAATCGCTGGAAATCAATCCGCCCTCGCTCGACCCCAATGGACAGGCCAACAATCTGGCAAAATTTCAAGCAGATCCGCAGAACCGACGTCTTCAAGCTAGAAACTGGGGCGATACGGCTAAAATTAGTGACGAAATCAGACTTTTTTCAAAATCCAAGATTATCCCCTACATTTCAGACCGTTTCGAGTACGATGACACATTGCAATTCCTCGATTTTTAGAGATTAAGCCGACTTCCATTGGCTAGTTTTTCTTGAGGTTGAGCGAGGATATAATTCTTCGAGGTATTTTGTTTATTTGCGGTTGACGATAGCACCGCGAGAGCATAAATTCTTCGGTTTTCCCGCAAGTTCTGCAGGAAAACCAATCTTCACACCGAATTCGCATCCGGCAAATGAAGCCGGGGTCGCCTTCGGTACGCATATATGACCGCGGTGGTTTAGTGTTGTGAAGGATTAACAATTGTTGGGAGACGAACTGAGTGGCTGGTATTCATGAAGTAATTCGAATTCGTATGGAAGCATACGATCACTCGATTCTAGATCAGAGTGCTGCGGAGATCGTCGAAACTGCCAAGCGGACTCATTCAGAAGTTCACGGGCCGATTCCACTTCCGACAAGAATTGAACGTTACACCGTGTTGTCGGGTCCTTTTGTAAACAAGAAGGCTCGCCAGCAGTACGAGATCCGAACGCATAAGCGTTTGATCGACATTGTTCAGGCAACAGCCAAGACAATTGAAGCATTGAACAAATTGAGTTTGCCCGCGGGCGTTGAGATCAAAATCAAAGCGTCGACGAAGTAGGTCGCGGGATCTATTTTATAATCAAGTAAAGAACATATGGTACGGAAGCCGCGGGGATAAGCTAACCGCGTTTGCTGGTTAGGCTTCTTCGGCGGCAAGTCCAATTGAATCAATAAGGCGAATAGTCATGACGAAAGGCATACTCGGCCGTAAGGTCGGGATGACGCAGGTGTTCGATCCCGAAACAGGGGTTGCGACGCCAGTCACAGTTGTCGAAGCGGGGCCCTGCAAGGTGCTCCAGCTGCGCACAGATGAGAGAGATGGTTATTCAGCCGTTCAGTTGGGCTTCGAAGACAAAAAGCGTCCTTCCAAGGATCGCCGGTCCCGTCAAAGCCAGGCAGCTCGTTCTGAGCGCGGCCATGTGGCAGATATCAAATCAAAGCGGAGCAGCACTCTCGCTGCGAAGGGCGTTGAGTCGCCTGCGAAAGCTGGTTGCGAACCGAAGAAGTTCATCCGCGAGTTGCGCGGCGAAACCGAAGGCGTCGAAGTCGGCCAGGATATCGGCGTCAGTGTGCTCGAAGAAGTTGCTCGTGTTGACGTCATTGGTGTCAGCAAGGGTCGCGGATTCGCTGGTGTTATGAAGCGTCACAACTTCAGCGGCCAGCGAGCAACGCACGGTGTAAAGAAGTGTCATCGTCATGCTGGTGGTACCGGGATGAGCGCTTGGCCGAGTCGCACCTTCAAAGGGAAGCGGATGGCCGGACACTACGGTGCTGCACGGGTTACCGTTCGCAATCTCGGACTTCACAAAATCGATGCCGAAAACAATCTGCTACTTATCAAAGGTGCAGTCCCCGGGCCAAACGGTGGCTATCTGGTAATTCAAGAGACAAACAAGAAGTAGGCTGATATCAATCATGGCTAGTTTGCCTGTATACGACAGTAGCGGAAAAGAAATCGGTAAATACGAGATCGATCCGACCGAAATTGCATCCTCGATCAACAAGCAATTGTTGCACGACGTGGTCGTGATGTATCAAGCCAGTGCACGACAGGGTTCTCATAAAACCAAAAGTCGCGCTGAAGTGGCTGGTAACAAAAAGAAGATGTATCGCCAAAAAGGAACGGGTAATGCCCGTGCGGGAAGTCGCCGTTCGAACATTCGACGTGGCGGTGGCCATGCATTTGCAATTCGCAACCGAGATTACTCATATCGGCTTCCGCGAAAAGCAGTTCGGCTTGCAACTCGTATGGCGATGGCTGGAAAAATTCAAGATGAGCAAGTTGTTGTTCTCGACGGCCTTTCGATGGACGCACCGAAAACCAGTGCGATCGCCGGGATGCTAAAAACAATGGGGCTCGAAGGTAAGAGCACATTGATTACGACTGCGGAGCACGCTCCGATGGTTTACAAGAGCGCTCGCAACGTGCAGCGTGTTGAGGTTCTTCCGGTAAGTGACCTCAACGCATTGGCAATCCTGAAGCCGCACCGAGTGCTGGTCACCAAGGAAGCCATGGATCAACTAAAAGAAAAAACAAGTTCGGCAACGGCTGAGGCGAAGGGCTAATCAACGATGGGCAAAGTAATTACCAAGCGAAATCGAAAACCGGCGCTTCCCAAGAAGTTGGTTTTGGAACCGCATCAGGTCATCCTGAAGCCGACCGTCACCGAAAAGGCGATGTATCAGTCGACGGAATTGAATCAATACACTTTCAAAGTCAATCCGCTGGCTACGAAAACAGACATCAAAAACGCTGTTCAAAAGCTTTTTGAAGTGAGGGTAACCGGAATTTCGACGCAAATCCGAAAAGGAAAGCCGCGTCGGTACAAGTTCAGGTTCGGCCGCACAAAAGACTGGAAGAAGGCAATCGTTACTCTGCATCCAGAGGATAAGATTGACTTCTTTTAGACCAATCTGGAATTGGTCAGGAATCCTCGGATTTCTAAATATCGAATGGCGATTCGGATAAGCAACGCAAACACAAACTAAACGGAATATTGCAATGGCAATCAGAAAATACAAACCAACCTCCGCTGGACGACGCGACGCAAGCGTTAGTGACTTCAAAGAGCTAACCAAAGGCGCCAAGCCAGAGAAAAGCCTGCTACGCCCGGTCGTCAAGACTGCCGGTCGAAACAACCAGGGAATCATTACGGCTCGGCATCGAGGCGGGGGTCACAAGCGGCGATACCGAATCATCGACTTCAAACGGGATAAGGATGGGGTGAAAGGAGTCGTGAATTCGATTCAGTACGATCCCAATCGCAGTGCTTACATTGCGTTGATTTACTACGTCGACGGCGAAAAGCGATACATCATTGCCCCTGAGGGTCTTGAGGTTGGTAACGTCATCCTCAGCGGTGCCGAAGCACCGCCAACCGTTGGTAATTGCCTGCCGCTTAAAAATATTCCACTGGCAACGTCGATTCACAATGTCGAAATGCGACCCGGCCAGGGCGGCATCCTGTGCAGAAGTGCTGGCGTGGGAGCAACCTTGATGGCTCGTGAAGCCAAATGGGCTCAGATCTCATTGCCAAGCGGTGAAATTCGTCGAGTTCCGGCCACATGCCGAGCGACGATCGGCAAGGTCGGACACTCTGAACACGGCGCAGTCGTTCTCGGAAAAGCTGGTCGTTCACGCTGGCTTGGACGTCGACCTCACGTTCGCGGTACCGCAATGAACCCGGTTGATCACCCGCACGGTGGTGGTGAAGGACGCACAAAGGGTGGTCGTCACCCAGTCAGTCCGTCGGGCGTACCAGCCAAAGGTGGACGAACACGTCAAAAGGCAAAAGCATCCAATGCTTCTATTGTCCGGCGGCGTAAATCAAAGCGTTACGGTCAGTTGAAAGTTAAATAGAAATCGCGTTTAGGCACACCGGCCAAACGAATCAAATGAATTCGGCCGCTAACCACAAGAACACAAAACATTATGAGTAGATCACAGAAAAAAGGCCCTTTCGTCGACGAAAAGGTTTACCGAAAAGTTCAAAAAGCGGAAGCCGCTGGCTCCAAAGAACCCATTAAGACATGGGCTCGGGCTTGCACTGTAATTCCGGAATTTATCGGATACACTTTTCTGATCCACGATGGTCGAAAGCATGTCAAGGTTTTAATGACCGAAGACATGGTTGGACACAAATTCGGTGAGTTCGCTCCTTCGCGAACATTTAAGGGGCACGGTGGCGGCAAGAAGCGTTAGCCGCCTTAAGCGACTCGTTGGCAGCAGCCGGCTTTAAATTAAAACAAGCACGATTTAGACGCAGACATAAAAATGGCATTTCAATCACAACATCGTTACGCACGAATTAGCGCACGAAAAGTTCGACCTCTGGCCGATTTGGTTCGTGGGAAATTCGTGGACGAAGCTTTGGATATTCTTAAGTACCAGCCTCAGCGTGGAGCTCGGATGCTTGAAAAGGTTATCAAAAGTGCTTTGGCCAATGCTCAGGACCCTAGTCAAAACCCTGGGCAGATCGTCGAAGAGCACAATCTGTTTATCTCCGAAGTCTGTATCGACGGAGGGCCGATGTTCAAGCGAGTGCGACCGCGTGCTCGAGGCATGTCGTTCATGATTAAAAAACGCATGTCACACATTCGTGTTGGCATCGACGAAGTATAAAAACAAAACAATAACAACTGTCGTTTAGTGAGTCACAGATGGGTCAAAAAGTAAATCCAATCGCGTTTCGAACCGGGGTCATGGAAGGCTGGAAAAGCCGGTGGTACGCTCCCAAAGCTGAATTTGCGACGCTCTTGGTAGAAGACAAAAAGATTCGCGATTTTGTGCAAAAGCACCCGACGCAGAATTACAAAGCAGCCGGAATCGATCGGGTTGAGATTGAGCGGACACGCGATGAAGTGAAGGTCACTTTGTTCGTCGCTCGGCCGGGCTTGATCATCGGTAAGAAGGGGCAGGAAGTTGAGCGGCTTCAGAATGAAATGCAAAACCTAATCGGGCGACGCATTAACCTGAAAGTCGAAGAAATTGGTCGCCCTGATTTGCAAGCTCAGCTTGTAGCCGAAAAGATTTCAGAACAATTACAACGTCGAGCTAGTTTCCGCCGAACCATGAAGCGGGCGGCAGAAGAGTCAATGGACGCCGGTGCCAAAGGCATCAAAGTTCAACTGGCTGGACGTTTGGGTGGTGCAGAAATGGCCCGCCGAGAGAAACACATTAGCGGTTCGATTCCGTTGAGTACAATTCGCGCTAAAATCAGTTATGGTTTCAGCGAAGCGTTGACTGCTCAAGGGCACATCGGAGTTCAAGTTTGGATTAACCAAGGTAATTACGGAGACGAAGTCGATGGCTCAGATGCCAAAACGGGTCAAGCATCGAAAGGTCCAAAGAGGTCATATAAAAGGTAACGCTACTCGAGGTAATACCGTTATCTTTGGTGACTACGGTCTCCAGTCGCTTGATCCAGGCTGGCTGAAGGCACAGACTATCGAAGCAGGCCGTATCGCGGCCCAACAATATATTCGCGGAATTGGAAAACTATACATTCGGGTGTTCCCACACCGGTCGATCACGTCGACTCCGTTGGAAACCAGGATGGGTAAGGGTAAGGGTGAACCTGAATATTGGGTCGCCACGATTAAGCCCGGAACCGTCTTGTACGAATTAAGTGGTGTGACCGAGCAGCAGGCAAAAATTTGCTTCGCTCGTTTGGCTCACAAAATGCCATTCCGCGTGCGAATGGTAAAACGCCGACCGATCTAGTATCGGTCGACGCGGGGGGCGCTCAGGTGCACCCCCGGAACGACGGAAAAAGAAAAGCACAACAACTACGTAAAGCGAACTGAAAAGCGAACTGATCATGGCGACCCTATCAGAACTACGGGAAATGAGTAACGAGCAAATGGCAGCCGTCCTCCGAGAGGCGTGCAAAGATTTGTTTCAGTTGCGAATCAAGGCACAAACCGATCGCTTGGATGTTCCATCGGAACTGAAACGAAACCGCAAGTTGGTTGCTCAGATCAAAACGATCCAGCGACAACGGGAAATCGAAGTGGCCAAGGCTGCTTCCGGCAGCGAAGCGTGATCCGCCTGCGAGCTGAGTGCAAAAACGAAATCATTAAGAGTAAGAAGAAACTGGAATAACAAATGCCGAAACGAATTTTAACCGGTCGCGTCAAGAGTGACAAAATGGACAAGACGCGAGTCGTTCAGATTGCACGCCTGGTTCGGCACCCCAAGTACGGCAAGATCTATCGCGATCGTACCACTTGTTATGTTCACGATGAGAATAATGAGTCGAAGGAAGGGGATACGGTTCAAATTATCGAAGCCGCACCACTTTCCAAAAAGAAACGCTGGGCTTTGGTTAGCGTTGTTGAGAAGAGCAATGAAGTTGACGTTACCGCCATGAAAGCTGCCCGTAAGCTGAGAGAATCAGCAGAAGAAAACGAAGTGGTTGCTACCGAAACCAAGGCGGAAGCAGCAACCGAAGAAACAGCGTCCGAGTAAATACCAAGCCGACGCTTTAAACGATAGATACAAATCACTTTAATACATTGACGAATCATGATTCAAGCAGAAACTAGACTTGCAGTCGCTGATAACACAGGTGCCCGAGAAATCATGTGCATCAAAGTTCTCGGAGGTTCGCGTCGCCGAACCGCCGGACTCGGTGACGTAATCGTTTGCAGTGTCAAAAGCGTTATCCCTGGTAGCGACATCAAGAAGAAAGCGATTGTCCGTGCGGTCATCGTTCGTTGCAAAAAAGGAACACGGCGGGAAGACGGCAGCTACATTAAATTTGACAGTAACGCCGCAGTGATTATCGACAAGGATAAGAACCCGAGAGGAACACGTATTTTCGGTGCGGTTGCCCGTGAACTACGAGATAAGAATTACATGAAAATCGTCAGCCTGGCGAATGAAGTTATCTAAGCAGGCCAACGAAAAAAATAGAGACAAACAAACGAACAGCGGTTGGAATCATCAACGGCTCACAAGAAAAAGTAAAACCATGGCTCGACTCAGAGAACAATACAAAGAAACGATTCTTCCGGAATTGAAAACAAAATTCGGAAGAGAGAATATACTTTCGTTGCCACGAATGGAAAAAATCGTGATCAACATGGGTGTCGGTTCAGCGACACAGGACAAGAAAGAACTTGCCGATGCAAACGCGGCCATGACGTTAATTGCCGGACAAAAACCGGTGATTACCAAGGCTCGAAAGTCAATCGCTAATTTTCGCCTCCGCGAAGGTCAAGCGATCGGCTGCAAAGTCACGTTGCGTGGAGACCGAATGTTTGAATTCATGGATCGCCTATTTTCATTGGCGTTACCTCGAGTTCGTGACTTTCGCGGAATCAGCGAGAAGGCGTTTGATGGTCGAGGCAATTACAGCCTGGGCTTGAACGAGTACGGAGTTTTTCCAGAACTGAACCCGGATAAATTTACCCGGAAACAGGGAATGAACATCGTGTTTGTGACGTCGACCCAAAGCGACGAAGAGGGACGAGAGTTGCTTCGGATGTTTGGTATGCCTTTTAAGGATTCCAACAAAAAAGACTAGATACGACGATAGATTTAGAACCCCTGTTGGGTTCGATAAGAATAGGTGACTGAGTCACAGGACTCAATCAGACGTACTTAAACAGAATTTTTTACAGGCTTTTGTTGTGGCAAGAAAATCGAAGATCGCTAAAGCGTCTCGACCGAAATACCCGGTTCGCCGTGAGCGACGGTGTAAATTGTGTGGCCGCCCCCGTGCGGTTTATCGCAAATTTGGCGTGTGTCGAATCTGCTTTCGCAACCTTGCTGACCAGGGAGTTATCCCGGGTCTTCGCAAGGCAAGTTGGTAAAGGCAAGTTAAGGGAAACAAGCGACTATGATGACTGACCCAATTGCCGACATGCTTACTCGCATCCGCAACGCGGTGAGCGTGGAACGGCCCAACGTGGAAATGCCAATTTCCAAGGTCAAAAGTGGTGTGGCAGAAGTGCTCAAACGAGAGGGCTTCATATGGGATTGGAAAGCCGAAGATGGCGAACCAGTTGGCCAACTACAAATTGATTTAAAATACGGACCGAGCGGTGAAAAAGTAATTCGCCACGTAAAACGTGTCAGTAAGCCCGGATGCCGGGTCTACTCCAGTGCACGCGATTTGCGACCGGTCTTGAATGGCTTGGGAATCTCGATCCTCAGCACCAGTAAAGGTGTGATGAGTGACCGGGAAGCCCGCCAGCAAAAAGTCGGTGGCGAAGTGTTGTGTGAAGTCTGGTAAGAGGTTCGCCTGGCCAGAAATGAGTCAGCCGAATTCAAACGGGGAAACCCGTCCGAATCTGGCCCGGAACTCACCGTTGACTCGGTGGTTCTGATACGAAAAACAAATTGTTGGAAAAGATCCATGTCAAGAATTGGCAATAAACCTGTCTCAATCGTCGATGGTGTAACCGTCAGCGTGACCGATGGAAACATTGATATTGAAGGCCCTAAAGGTAAATTGAGCTACCGGCATCGACCGGAAGTTTCAGTTGCCGTGGAAGATGGCGTCGTGAAGGTTTCGCGTGGGCGGAACGATAAAAACTCACGAGCGTTCCACGGACTCACCCGGGCCTTGGTGCAAAACATGATTCTCGGCGTCAAAGACGGCTACGAGAAAAAACTTGAGCTGCAGGGCGTTGGTTACGTCTGTCAGGTCGCAGGCAAACAACTCAAACTTCGCGTTGGCCTGGCCAATGAACTCGTGAAAGACATTCCCGATGGCCTCGACGTCACGTGTCCCGATCAGACACACGTGGATGTAAAGGGTTGTGATAAACAAAAAGTCGGCCAATTCGCCGCAGAGGTTCGCTCATTGCGGAAACCTGAACCGTACAAAGGAAAAGGAATTCGATACGTTGGCGAACACGTGAAACTTAAAGCGGGTAAATCAGCCCAGTAACCGAGGGTTTCAGTAAATGGATTACTGAATGGGTTCGGGCGGTTTTTCGGTTGGAAATAAAATTAAAGCGAGATAGTTCGGTGAGAAAACAAAAACTAGTTAACAAGCAGCGTTGGCGTCGCACAAATCGTGTGCGCAAGAAACTGCGTGGTGATGCCACTTGCCCACGGTTGAGTGTCCGCCGCAGTAACAAACACCTGTATTGTCAACTGATTGACGACGATGCCGGGAAGACGCTCGCCTCAGCAAGCACTCGCGACAAAACGCTCGCTGACCAAATCGGTTACGGTGGCAACTGTGAAGCAGCGAAAATCATCGGTGCAGCAATCGCCGAGCGAGCGATCGCTGCTGGAGTGACGGAAGCTTGCTTCGACCGCGGACCTTACAAGTTTCACGGCCGCGTTGCAGAACTGGCAAACGCAGCACGCGAAGGCGGACTGAAGTTTTAGTGAATTAAATACGGAGCAACCACCGGCTATCCGGCCTGCTCCCGCTGGTTTTGAACAGCACCTTGCGGGTAGAATTTAAACAAGAAATCAAATACGAACTGTTAGAATGAGTTTCGCCCAGGCAGACTCATTATGAAAACATCGAGGTAGAAAGTGGCTAAAGGCAACCGAAAAGACAACCGGAAAGATCAGGACAAGCCTAGCTCCGGTTTGATCGAGAGAACGGTAAAAATCAAACGCTGTGCTGCCGTAGTCAAAGGTGGTCGCCGATTCAGTTTTGCGGCCATGGTTGTCTGTGGCGATGGCAAAGGCAAAGTTGGCTGGGGCTACGGCAAAGCTAACGAGGTTCAGCCAAGCGTTGAGAAAGCAAACAAGCAGGCATCGAGATCACTTGTGAACGTCAACATGATTGACGGATCCATTCCGCATCGGATTGACGGACGTTTTGGAGCCGCTCGCGTTGTGCTCCTGCCAGCCGGTCCCGGTACCGGTATTATTGCCGGCTCTGCAGTTCGCGCCGTTTGCGAAGCTGCCGGTGTTAAAAACATTCTGACCAAGAGCTTCGGGAGCAACAATCCAGTGACGCTTGTCAAAGCCACGATTGAAGCTCTTCAACATGCACGAACAAAGGACGACGTAGAGCGTCTGCGAGGAGTCCAACTGTGAATTTAAACGACGTACACGAAGGCATTCAGAAGTTCAAAAAGCGGAAAAGACTCGGCCGTGGAACCGGCTCAGGTCTCGGCAAGACTTCTGGACGTGGCCACAAAGGTCAACGATCTCGCGCTGGACACTCGCAGCACCCAACCTTTCAGGGTGGTGCGATGCCGATGATTCGCCGAATTCCAAAGCGTGGATTCAATAACAAGTGGGCCGTAGAGGTTGGTGAAGTCAACATCGGAGAATTGGAAGCAAATTTCTCTGCCGGTGAAGAAGTCACACCAGATAGCCTACGCGAGAAAGACCTTGCCAATTATCGCTACGATGAGCTAAAAGTTTTAGGCAAGGGTGAGATCACCAAGAAATTGACCGTCCATGCCCATCGATTTAGTGCTTCGGCCAAGGAAAAGATCGAAAAAGCGGGTGGAACCGTGGTTGAGCTTCCAAAAAAGAAGGCTGTCGTTAAGAATAAGATGAGATCTGCCACGAATAAGTGATTCGGAGCAATCCGATCGTTGGTTGCTTTGGCAAATTCGCCGTCGGGCAAACTGTAGAAGGATCGTCAGGAACACGAAACTATGTTAGAGAAGCTCCGTCTCATTTTTACGATTCCGGAACTCCGGAACAAGGTCCTGTTTACCTTGGCTTTGCTCGCGGTTTATCGAATCGGATGGCAGATCCCCCTGCCCATGATCGATCAGGAAGCCGTTTCTGAATTCGCCAAAAACATGAGTGGAGACCTGACTAAATTTTTAGCGAAGGTCTCAGTCTTCAGCGGAAGTCAATTAAACCAGGCCACCATCTTCGGCCTTGGAATTATGCCTTACATCTCTGCATCGATTATCTTGCAGTTGATGGGGACCGTCTACAAACCCCTTGAAGAACTTAAAAAAGAGGGGGAAGCTGGACGCAAAAAGATTAATGAATACACCCGCTATTTAACCGTTGTCCTTTGCCTCATTCAAAGTGCAGGTTACCTCTGGTTTGTGATCATGGCCGACCCTACGGGAACCGGTGCCCAAAACATGACCAACGAAGCCTTTGAAGTCGCCAACACGGGTAGGTTGACAATCGGCTGGCAGTTTACAGCGATCTTGATCATGACCAGTGGCAGTGTATTCCTGATGTGGCTCGGTGAGCAAATCGACGAATACGGCATTGGAAACGGCATCAGTCTCCTGATCATGGCCGGTATTGTCGCAATGATGCCGAGTGCCTTGATGAGCCTGTTGAACAATGCGACCTTTGAGTTGAATGGTTTTAATTCAGGTATCGGCCTGGAAAAGATTATTATGCTGGTGATGATGTTCGTCGGCGTAGTCGTCGGAGTCGTCTTCGTAACCCTCGGTCAACGACGCATTCCAACTCAGAGTGCGAAGCACGTACGAGGAAGACGTGTTTACGGCGGCACAAGACAGTACATGCCGTTGCGTGTTAACCAGGCGGGTGTGATGCCGATTATCTTTGCCCAAAGCCTCCTGATGATTCCACCCTTCATCTTTAGTTACTTTGGAGGAGGAGAGGGATTCTTTAGCGGCATCATGGGTGGTCTCGGAGCACTGCTCGGAGACCCAACCTCGATGGTCTACAACTTAGTCTACATCGCGATGATCTACTTCTTCTGCTACTTCTGGACAGCGATCACGTTCAATCCGAAGGAAATTTCGGACAACATGAAGGACAACGGAACATTCATCCCTGGCTACCGCCCAGGTCGCAGAACAGAAGATTATCTTGAGAAAGTGATTGAACGGATCACTTACGTCGGTGCAGGGTTTCTGGCTTTGATCGCTGTTGTTCCGACCATCATCTCAGAGTTACTTGGCGTGGATTATATGGTCGCCAGTTTCTACGGGGGAACAGGCCTCTTGATCGCGGTCAGCGTTGCGTTTGACCTCGTTCAAAAAATCGACAGCCATCTCGTAATGAGAAACCACGCCGGCTTGCTTGAATAACCACTTACACGTCTTAGATTACTCGGTAGTAGACAGTGAAAATTCCAAAAATCGACAGCGACCTTGTTCCCTATCTAATTATCTTGGGGATGATCATGGCGGCGACCGGTGCAGGTCAAATGTGGGTTTTAACGGCCCTGATACTTCCAAGCTAACTTGGACCCCTGCTTTCTTGGTCATCAAGTAAGAAGGGATCAACCGTTCGTTTCGATGACACTCCGGCCTGAATTGCCGAAGACCTTTCTGCATTAATACTACCAACTGCTCGACTCCAACACTTTTGGAAATCGCCCCCGTCTGGACGATCGTTGGTGTACACTAAGCATGAGTTGCTTTCGTGGCACTGCTTAAGCGCCGACCGCGGGGCGACTTTGTCAAATTCAAAACGTCTTGATTTGCGTTTAGGAGTTTAGTTTGAGAAAAAGCATCTTCCATCTCTGCGGTGCGTTGTTGCTGATTCACGTTTGGTTATCTTCCACCGCAGCCCAAAATACATCTTCGACGGCAAATACACCCAACATCATCTTGATTAACCTTGATGACGCTGATTACCAGATGTTCAGCCCGGAGATGTTGAAGCTATACCCCCACATCAAAGGCCTGGTCGATCAGAGCCTTTCGTTTACCAACCTCCATGTGACGACTCCATTTTGCGCCCCGTCCAGAGCAGCGCTCTTTCGTGGCCAATATGCACATCGCACCGGCGTGCGTGTCAACATTCCAGATTATCCGTTATCGCTTTCCTTTCGCGGTGGCTACAGCGAGTTCTTACGACAGGAACACGAACAGGAAGAACTAGGAGTCTGGATGCGTCGAGCCGGTTATCACACCATGATGATTGGTAAATATCACCACAATGGTTTCGATTTCAAAATCCCTCCGGGCTGGGATGACTTCTACATGTCAAACGGTGGACGCTATATGGGAACCTATCGTTTCACCAATCGTGACAACCGAAACGGAGGCCACTCTCAAAATCCAGACGACGTCTATCGGACTGATCAAGAGATGATTGACGCGACACGACTCATTAAGTTACACACTGAAAAACAAAACCGGCAACCAACGGCAGATTCGGTTTCAAGTCGTCGCAATCCAGAACTGAAAACCAAATCCTCTGCGACATCGAATGGCAGCCAACCGTTCTTTCTTTACCTTGCTCCACTGGCTCCCCACCGTCCGGTTGGTAATGACTTTACCAATATGGTTCACAAAGCGCGCTATGACGATTGGCATCCGGAATTGAGAATTCCCAGGACGCCGGATTTCGATACAGCCCCTTTATCGGACAAACCGCCTCATCGCCAAACGCCTCCTTATACGGAGGCCGAACTTGATCTACTCCATCTCGAATATCTTAGCCGTGCGAGAGCGGTTAAATCTGTCGATGATCTTTTGGGCGAAATCCTGGAGACTCTCAAATCTTGCGGCATTCGAGAATCAACCTATATTTTCTTTACATCAGACAACGGCTATCAACTTGGGCAACATCGTCTTCACGGAAAGCTTTACCCTTATCGAATTTGCACCAACGTCCCGCTCTATGTTTCGGGTCCGGGCATCACCGGCGGCACAACTGCTGGCCATTTGCTTGGCCACATTGACCTGTGCCCTACGATTCTTGAACTCGCAGGAGCGAAGCTACCCGAGTTTTTAGACGGAAAGTCATTCATCCCTCTTTTGAAAAACCCAAAGGCAATCAACGAAACGACTTGGCGAGAACCAGTGGTCATTGAAAATTGGCAAGCCAAAAGAAACCGGGGGAAGAATTTTCTCGGAGCCTACAGTGGACTTCGATATCACAACAAAATTTACGTCGAGTGGATCAATGGTGATAAAGAGTTTTATGATTTTTCAAAGGATCCTTACGAGCTAAACAATGCCTTCGATGATTTAAGTTCGCCAGAACAACAACTTCTTAAAAGAGATCTTTTGAGTAGCCGGCACGTCTCGATGAACCCAATTGTGACCATCATCCCCGAACCCGTAGAACTAGATGACCGTGCTGACTGGGTGCAGGGCAGGGCAGAAGACGATCACTCTATTGCAGAAATATTACTTCACCTCCAAGATCCGAAGACTAAGGAATTTTGGACGGGTAGCCAGTGGAGTAAAGTCCCGACGGACCTAAGAGCCAACGTCTCATCGAACGATCAGCAGCTCGTTACCTGGCATTTCCCGATCGACCAACTTTATGCAACTCGACTCAGCGCAACCGCTTGGGCGGTGGATCGCGATGGAAATGAATCGGCCAAGGTACAGCAGGAAATCAACTTCAAGCTTCCGTCAAAAACAAAGTAAAAGCACTCGCATTCAAACAGGTTTTTTTGTCCTCGTCGGAAACTAGAATCCACCCATCCACACGCGACCACTAAGTTGCTAACCGTTCAGATTAAAGACGCGTTTTGCATTGGCCGTGGTCATGGATGAAAACAACTCGAGATCGACGCCTCGCACATTGGCCAGACAAGAGGCTGTATGGCAAACCATCGCAGGCTGATTCGGCCGCTGACTTCGATGAGGATGAGGCGTTAAGTACGGAGCATCGGTTTCGACCAAAATCCGATCGCCGGGGATGCGAGCAGCAATCTCTCTCAGTTCGTTTGATTTTTTGAAGGTCACCATCCCAGCAAAACTAATGTACATCCCTAATTCAAGACATCGCTGAGCGGTTTCCCAGGAACCGGCAAAGGAATGCATAATCCCGATCACGCTACCATTCCGCTGGTGCTCGTTTAGCATGGCAAGAATATCTGATTCACAATCACGCATGTGAATCACAAGCGGTTTTTTAGTCTCAAAAGATAACTCAATATGTTTTGCAAACCAGGTTCTCTGCTGTTCAATCGGACAGTAGTCCCAATAACGATCTAGACCGGTCTCCCCAATCGCAACCACCTCTGGCTGAGTCGACAATTTGAGAATTTCTTGCCAATCAAGCTGTGTTGCATCCTGGCAATGATTAGGGTGAATACCGACCGCTGAGTAAATCTGAGGATACTCTCTGGCAAGCTGCACGCAACTTTTACTCGTCATGGCAGTCGTACCAATGGCAGTGATTCCCACCAAGCCAGCAGAAGCTGCATTCTCAAGCACTTGCCCCAGGATAGGGAGCAACTGCTCATCTTCTAGATGGGCGTGAGTATCAAACAACATGATCGAACCTGCAAGCGTTTGCACCGCAGCCGTTTAAATTTGACAGAGACTACGAATTGGAAAAACTTCGATCGCCAGATTGACGGATCAAAGGTAGATCCACGGGGCGACGCATCGGGCAATCCTCATCAGCAGCGTGCCAATACATGACTTCCTTATCACCTAAATGCCAACACAGGCTAACATCCTCACCTTCCCGTATTGCCGGAAAGTCAACAAAACCTTCGCTGACCTGGGCGGCGCCAAGTCCGAGTTGAGAAAGTTCGTTGACAAACTTATCAAGCGTGTCAGATTTGAGTTCGTTTGCCTGCTCAATCGACTCCAACTCTCTTGCATAGTCGTCATTCTGAGCACCCTTTCCACGGCCTCCAACAAGGTAGTCCAGTCGCTCCCTCGTTTCGTTAACCTCTTTGGAAAGTACAACGATATCTTGAACGATCATCTTGACCAAAGGCAGGGTCTGATTCGCTGTACGAATGGTGAAATTTTTATTTTTTGAGGATGCAGTCTTCATCCGAATCGAGCCTAAATTGCTGTTACAAATGGCGAGGAAATTTTGCCCAGCGGGCGTATCCTCCTTCGTATTATAGCTCGACGATTAGTTCTGGATATTGGACGCCGCAAATTATCAACTGCGAACCGTTAAATTCGTTCGCCGCACCGAGAAGTAATTTCCCCTACCGGAACGTTGGGAAGTCGGAGAGATGCCCAATTGTGTCTGATAACACACAATTACTAATGCGGTTAACCCGATCAACTAATAAAAACAGCACCAGGACAATACCGAATAAGGTGTCGAACGGTGACGATCAATAAACTTCATTGCGTGCAAATTCCTAAAAATCGACAGTAAACGGAGGCAAAGCAGCATTCTGGGATGGTTTTGACTCAAAACCCCCAAAAAGGACTTTAGTTTTTGTTGACTATCCTTAGACACCGCGTAGAGTAAAAAGTGAGGTTAGTCCGTATTTTCATGTTCGATCTCACCGCCGGAGTCAAAAAAAACGCGTAGTTTGGTCCCCTGATTTGGATGGGATCAATCTCAAAACCAAAGGAATGCGGGAATGTTAGTTCTCTCTAGGAAGAAAAACGAAAGCATCGTCATCAACGACGACATCACCATTGTCATCGTTGAAATTCGTGGTGACAAAGTGCGTCTCGGCGTCGAAGCTCCCAAAGAGATCCCAGTCCATCGTAGAGAAGTCTATGATGCGATTAAACGGGCTGAAAAAGAGAACATCGAATGCGGTGAACCCGCTGCCGAGATCGAGTAACACGCCATCCTCACCAGTTTCGTCCGCCTTTACGATGCGGTCGCAAGCTTAATATTATTTTCTCCCGTATCTCGGTAAAAATTGCTTCGTTTTTTGTGACGATTTTGAAGCAAATGCGTCTGAATTCTTGGGGAAAACCCCAGAAAAACACGTCCTCTTCACAAAGATCAGGAAATGCTAGGCAACTTGGCTGCTTGCCCTTGACGAAAAGTAAACCCACAGATTACTTTAGTTCCTTCGCGGTTCTGCCGATAATGGTGGCATCACGATAACGGCCCCTTCGTCTAGTGGTCTAGGACTCCGGCCTTTCACGCCGGCAACACGGGTTCGAGTCCCGTAGGGGTCACTTTGAGTGAACTAAGAACCCAAGGTTGTGCGAAATCACAATCTTGGGTTTTTTCATTGGATAACCCGCATCCTTAACCTGAACACGCATGCCAGTTTCACCCCCTCAAGTTGGTCACCGACAAATTGGTACCTCTGGTATTCATGTTTCGCCAGTCGCGTTTGGTTCATGGCCTATCGCCGGGATGACCAGCCTTGGTGTCAACGACGCCGATTCACTCGCGACCATCAAGGCAGCGGTTGAATCAGGCATTAATTTCATTGACACAGCACACTGCTACGGTGCCCACGGCGAGAGTGAAAAATTGATTGGGCGAGCGATCGCTGAAGATCGCGAACAACTGGTGATTGCCTCCAAAGGAGGAATCCACTGGGATCAAAACGTTGTCAGGCATTACGATGGTCGACCGGAAACATTGATCGCTCAGTGCGAGCAAAGCCTCGATCGGATGAAGCTTGATACGATTGATCTTTATTACCTTCATGCACCCGATCCCAATGTTTCAGTGAGTGACTCTGCCACGGCTTTTAATACACTCATCGAATCTGGAAAGATCCGTACAGCTGGAGTTTCAAACCTCAGTCTTACCGAAATAAAAGCATTCAATGCTGTTTGCCCAATTTCGGCCATCCAGCCTCCTTTTAATATGCTGCAGCAGGAGATTTGCTCAGAGATTATTCCATGGTGTCTTGCCAACAAAGTTTCTGTAATCAATTACTGGCCGCTGATGAAAGGCTTACTCGCTGGAAAAATTCGACGGGGGCATCCATTCGCCGCAGAAGATAAACGCCTAACTTATTCTATTTTTCAAGGGCAGGCATTTGAGTCGGCTCAACAACTGCTCGATGGCCTCGATGAGATCGCAGAAAAAACCGGACACTCGGTCGCTCAGATCGTAGTCAATTGGACTATCAACCAACCCGGAATCACCTCTTCGCTTTGCGGTGGAAAAAGGCCGTGGCAAATCAAGGAGACAGCCGGTGCAATGGACTGGCAACTTGGTTCAGATTGTCTAACAACAATTACGAAACTTATTAAAAGTTTGAAGCGAAATTAAGACAATCCGGTTTATTAAAAAACAATGATTTTAATTAGACGAGAATAAAAACGCTCGAATCCAGACCTTGATCTCAACGGTCGCAGGACATTTGATAGCTTGATCCGGTCTCTTGGATAGCTAGAATGCAGGCACAGTGGCTACCCCATCACTGTTTGAAATAGCTGCCCTCCCCAACCTCGCCTGCGGCAACATCATGCAAAAACTTCTCAGTTTTGGATCATTCTCAACTGTCATATTTTTATCAGTTTTTTTGCCTGACCGTGTCGAAGGCCAACCGGCACCCCGAAGCGGCTATGAATTCGCCTGGGCTGATGAATTCAACGGCAGCGAACTCGACACCTCGCTCTGGACGGCGGCCAATACAAATGTACCCACCAACAACTCACTTCAGGATTATCTCCCGGAACAAGTGACTGTGAATGGCGGGAACCTTGTGATTACATCCGAGAACCTAGCCTCCCGCGGGCTGCAGTACCGTAGTGGACTTGTACAAAGCAACACGTTGCAAAAACATGGCCGCTGGGATATTCGCGCAAAGTTACCAACATCCAAGGGCATGTGGCCGGCAATCTGGCTTCTCGCCGATGCCCCTTGGCCCAGCCAAGGTGAAATCGATATTATGGAAAATCGTGGCGACCAACCGGAGCTCACCAGCAGTGCTTTTCATTACGGAACGAATCCACCTTTTTCTCATAGTTTTCTGACTCAGGATCAAACGTCCGTCCACAACAGTAACAATGTAAATTACCACTCCGGCTTCCACACTTACTCGGTCGAGTGGGATCCGACCCAAATTCGGTTTTACGTCGACAACGTACAACACTGGACAGTCCGCGATTCCGAGGTCGACGGATTTTTGACTAACAAGGTTGGTGACATGCGTTTGATTATCAACACAGCAATTGGAGGGACGTTTCTGGACGACCCTGATGGATCAACTGTCTGGCCACAAAAATTTGAAATCGATTACGTCCACGCTTTCACCAAGTCGTCATCTCCTCCTATCCTGACTTTCGATAATGGTGATTTTGAAGCACAAGATGGCTCTCTCGCTGAATGGAGAAAATTTGGCGACAGTATGAACAATGTTAGTTCCGGGAATGAACATATTGAAACGGGTACTGAATCGCTCAAACTCTTCGGTCAGTTCAACGGCGAGACCAATTACTCGGGTATTGAGCAGGGAATTTCGGTAACCGAAGGCGATCGACTGATGGCTTCGGTAAGTGCCTTGACCGCCGTGGGAGACTCCATCTCAGGGACGGAAAATTTGGTCGAATTAAAAATTGATTACTACAGCGAACTCTATGGCGAATTTGGAACTGCTCAATACATCAGTTCCGATGTGATTACACTGATCGACGGTAATTCAATCAATGACGCCTGGCTCCAGCAAGAACTATTCTCGACCGCACCCGCCGGTGCAGTCGAGGCAAGACTGGCGATTGTATTTCAGCAACGGGGCGACGCCGGTGGAGCGGTCTACATCGACAACGTCAGTTTTGCTTCAGTCCCGGAACCGGGGCAATTCGCGATTCTAGTTCTTATCGGAGCTACCGGTTTCCTTCGGCGAAAACGAGCTTAATTCGTTCCGCCAGGTTGCCTGCAACTGGCATTGAACTTGCCGCTGAGAAGGTCACGGCAAGCCGCCTTCCTTAATCAACCCAACAGACCCGGCCTCAGGAGACAGCGTTTCGCCCGGAAGACGGGCGACTCTGGGCAGAGTTTAACGATTGCGTTCGCAACTTCGGACGAACGTCAGGATTTACGACGATAAAGGAACTGGACGTCAATGGGCGCCGTTATCGGTTGTAGTCTCTATCCCCTGGTTGAAACGTGACTCAGGAATCCAACGAATCGCTGCCCCAATTGATCCTGCGGGCAAGAGAAATGACTCATCCAAGATTGGCTCGCTTTGCCCGTCAAGCACCCGAGAACTGTCAGGAAGTCTACCTGTTTCGCGGTGAAAAATTTTTCGGTGTTCGTTTCGCGCTGGGCTCGTTTCAAGCTGATTGGGATATTACCGAGTCTCAGATTTGCGTGTTCAAAGGAACTCACGAGATTGATCGAATCGATTTAGCTCCCGACCAGTCACGCCGGGCAGCTTAGCACGCGATTCGCCATCAGTGCAAAAAAAAAGGCGTCTGCTCAGGTGCGGACGCCGTTTGCCGATATTTTAAGATTAAGATTCTTCTTCGTCTTCGCTCTTGACCTTCTTCTTCTTCTTCATCGAGAGTTTGGCCACGCGAACTTTAGGCATGCCATAAACCTTGTCGCCTTCATTCCAGCGATCGTCAGCGATCAACTTCCGGAGCCGCTCAGGGCGGGTAAGAACGTTGCGAGTTTTTGCCGAACCGGCCTTAATCTTCAAACTTTTGTCGATGGTCATCAGTAATACTTCTATGAACAATTGAGCCGGCACTCTGCCGGACAGGGCTTTTTGATTGAAAAACTTAAGCTGAGCGTGGCTGCGAATTATACTTGACGAGCAACGAAGCTTCAAGGGCTAATAACTCGGTAATTTGCGTGTTTAAATGCCTCACTGTAGACGATTATCGGTTCGACAATGCTAATTCTTGCCCCAATAATGCCGCATCCGCCAATCACCCCTTATTTGACGGGTCTTTCGAGGCTTGATCTGTCGAATCTGCCTCCATTGAGATAACTTAATAGCAGACTGATCCGCGTTATATGGACGAAAAAATGAAAATTGGAGTATTTTGCAGTGGTGGTGATGCGCCGGGGATGAATGCTTGCGTCCGATCCGTCGTACGAACCGCAGCAGCTCATGGGCACGAAGTCGTAGGAATCATGCGTGGCTACCACGGAATGATCCACGAAGAGTTTTTTATGGATTCCGATGGCCAACACCACCTGACCCCTTATCGTGTGACTACCTGGGCGGCTCACGGTGGAGCCCATCTCCGCAGCAGTCGCAGCGAAGAATTTCGGACCGAACAAGGGCAGCGAACCGCCGCAGACATCCTTAGAAAACACCACATTGATGCACTCATTCCGATCGGCGGCGACGGCACGTTCAATGGCGCTACCGCTTTGAGTAAGCACTGGGATGGTCAAATCGTCGGCTGCCCCGGCACGATCGATAACGACCTCATGGGAACCGACTATACCATTGGATTTTCCACGGCGGTGCAAACCGCTGTCGAGGCAGTCGACAAAATACGCGACACTGCATCCAGCCACGATCGCATGTTTCTCGTCGAAGTAATGGGACGGCACAGCGGCTACATTGCACTCTACACCGCCATCGCAGCAGGAGCAGATGTCGTTGCGATTCCTGAAACTGATACCAATTTTACGGAAATCATCTCGCACCTTAACCGACTAAAAGAGCAGGGACGAACGATGGCGATCATGGTCATCGCCGAGGGTGATGAAAAAGGGGGAGCGGAACTTATCAACGCGCAACTTAAACAGCATGACTGCCCTTTTCAAACCCGCACGATAGTGCTTGGACACCTTCAGCGGGGCGGCAGCCCAACACCAGAAGATCGCAGACGAGCGACCCAAATGGGCAATGGAGCAGTGAAGGCGATTCTCGCCGGGGAGACGGGTGTAATGATCGGCACCCGCGACGACCGCTGTGTTTCAATTCCATTTGCAGAAACCTACGCATCGCATCGCCCGGTCTCGCTCGATCTACTCAATGTTCTGAATGAAATCGCATCTTAGAAATCTGCAAACCGGTCAGTTATCTATCAAGACGGCTTCTTCCGAGGTCTCGGAACCTTTGAGCTTTTCCGCCTTCGCCCTTTACGGCCCTTTGCCTTGCCCTCATCAACTGAGGACAAAGGCTGACCTACCGCTTCCTGAAGCTGACTAATCCGATCCCTCAGAATTCCAGCCCGCTCAAATTCGAGGTCCTCAGCGGCCTGCAGCATCTCAGTTTGTAAATCGTTGATGTATTCTTCAGTGATATAAACGGTATCTTCGGTCTTCCTCGCTGCGTCATTGGCTTCCCGCCGATTCTTAAGATCAGCTCCGATCCCTGACGAAATCTCTTTAAAAATCGTTTTCGGCGTAATGCCATGCTCTTCGTTATAAGCCTCTTGTATCGCCCGTCTTCTCGCCGTTTCATGAATTGCATTCTTCATCGCCTCGGTGACCTTGTCGCCGTACAGGATGACCTTGGCATTCGCATTTCGAGCGGAACGGCCAATCGTCTGGACAAGCGAAGTTTCGCTTCTCAAGAAACCTTGCTTATCCGCATCCAGAATCGCCACCAAACTCACCTCGGGCAAATCGAGCCCCTCTCTTAACAAGTTCACGCCAACCAGACACTGAAACCGCCCAAGCCTCAAATCTCGCAACAATTCGACCCGCTCGAAGGCATCCAATTCACTATGAAGCCATTTGCTTGAAATCCCATTTTCACAGAAATACGAAGACAGGTCTTCCGCCAGGCGTTTGGTGAGCGCGGTGACCAAAACTCGGTCTCCCAAATCGCGCCGCTCTTTCACTTGCTCCAACAAGTGAGCCACTTGACCACTTGCGGGTACGACCTCAACGACTGGATCTAACAAACCCGTTGGCCTAATGATCTGCTCGACTACTTCCCCACCCGTTTTTTCAAGTTCGTAATCCGACGGTGTTGCTGAGACATACACAACTTGATTCAAACGCTTTTCCCATTCCTCAAATTTAAGAGGCCGGTTATCCATGGCGCTGGGCAACCGGAAACCATGGGCGACGAGAGTCTCCTTGCGACTGCGGTCGCCGGCATACATTGCCCTGACTTGCGAGCAGGTTACATGAGATTCATCGACAAACAATAAAAAATCGTCGGGGAAAAAATTGTACAGCGTTTCCGGCTCTTCTCCCGCCTCACGCCCCGCTAAATGGCGACTGTAGTTCTCAATCCCTGGACAATGGCCAACGTGCTCCATCATCTCGATATCAAATCGAGTCCGCGCGTTCAATCGCTGAGCCTCCAGAAGCTTTCCCTCTTTCTGAAATAAATCAAGCTGCTCTTTAAGCTCCATTCGAATCAGTTTCACCGCGTCGGCAATTCTTGATTCAGATGTTACAAAATGCTTCGCCGGATAAATATAGATCTCAGACTCAGGCGTTATCGACTCGCCCGTGAGTGGATTGATAATGGAAATTTGCTCAATGTCATCCCCCCAAAATTCAATCCGATAAGCAAACTCTTCGTAGGACGGCCATATTTCAACACTGTCGCCACGAACTCGAAACGTGGAACGTTCAAACGAAATATCATTTCGCTTATATTGAATATCTACAAATTTGGCGAGCATCTTGTCTCTATCAATCGCGTCGCCGACTTTGAGCGCAACCATCATGGTTCGATAATCCTCAGGGGACCCAAGACCATAAATACTTGAAACACTGGCGATGATGATGACGTCTTTTCGACTAACGAGCGAACTTGTTGTGGCCAGCCTTAACCGGTCAATATCTTCGTTGATCGAGGCATCTTTCTCGATGTAAATATCACGCTGGGGGATATAGGCTTCAGGCTGGTAATAGTCGTAGTAACTCACAAAATAATGAACTGCATTGTGCGGAAAGAAATCCTTGAATTCTGAGTAGAGCTGGGCAGCCAATGTTTTATTGTGAGAAATCACAAGGGTTGGCTTTTGAATTTGCTGAATGACGTTCGCCATCGTGAACGTCTTGCCCGACCCTGTAACACCCATCAACATCTGGTGCTTCTTTTTGGCTTTGATTTGCTCAACCAGCGTCTCAATTGCTTGCGGTTGATCACCACCAGGTTCAAATGGCGAAGTTAGTTTAAACATAATTAAAGCAGAATTCCCTCAAGGCCTAAACTTACATTTTATTGCCAAATCTCGACACGACTAGGCTTCCTCGAGAAACGACCACAATTACTAATTACCACCAAGGAGCTAAAAATAAACTCCTCCCCGCTCTAACTGAGTGGCATCGACAATCAAGGCTCAATCAAGGGAGACAGATAAGGGCGAATCGCCCGGTACTTTTTCTCCCCGATCCCCGGAACCGTTAGCAATTCAGCATGGCTTTTAAAACGCCCAAGTTCAGCACGCTGGGCAAGTATCGACTGCCCCAACTTCGGCCCGACTCCCGGCAGCAAGGTCAGTTCACCAACACTCGCAGCGTTTAAATCAACCTGAAATGAGAACTGCAAGTCCGCTACGTCGTCAATGTCGACAAGCCCCTTGCTGGCATTCCACTGAACCGCAAAATATGTGGATGCTGACAAAAGAGCCATCAGCAACAAAGTCGCTAACACTCTCTGGTGTTCGCGCCACAAAACAAGACGCAAACGGTTCAATAGAATCTCACGCTCCGGCTCACTGGCCTCCGTGAATTGCTTGTCGTTTCCCATGGGTCACTCGATAATAAGCCTCGTGAAGAGGTTGACCAAATTGATCGGCAACCAACGTTTCACTACTTCGAAGACCACTCTTTGAGAGTAATCACGCCATCGCCATTCTTGTCTTTCTCGTAGAATTCTTCGACAGTCTTATCATCCCACTTAGACGAATACTCGTGCATCTGAACCTGACGATCTTCATTTTTATCAAATTTCTCGAAATCACGAGAAGAACCAGAACTGCTCCGTGAGGAAGAAGATCGACTCGACGAACTACCCCATCTTGAAGACCGTGAACTACTGGTACCTGTGCTTTTGCGAGCGTCCGCGGACGAGGACTTTGCGGCAGGCTTGTTGGCACCGCTTAGACTATCGAACAACTCGGATTTCGTGACGAAACCATCCTTATTTTGATCAGCACCAACTGGGGGGCGACGCATTTTTTTGATTTCGTCACTGCCCAGTTTGCCATCTTTGTTTTCATCGTACTGGCCGATTAAGCTTGCCGCATACTTTTCGTACTTTGCCCGGGAGCTTGAACTACTCGAGGAGGAGGATGAGGATGGCTTTCTCGAAGTGCTAGACTCCCTTGAGGAGCTACTCGAACTACGTGTCGAAGTAGGCCGCCACGACGACGAACTTTTCTTAGAACTTGAACTACTTCTAGAAGAATCCCGGGAACTCGATGAACTGGACCCTCTCGAAGACCCTCGATAAGCAGACTCGCGGGACGCGTAACGGTTCGAAAGCTCGCTGCGGGAAAGACGACCATCTTTGTTAGTGTCACTTTCCTGGGGAGTCGGACTGCCCCAACGCGCTTTGCTCATCTCTTCTTTGTCGAGACTACCATCCTTATTGCGATCGTACCGACCAAGCGTCGACTCTACCTGTCGATTCACACTCTCGCTGTAGGTTACTTTTTTAGCGGTGCTACCCTTGGACTCATTAGCTGTTGAACCAAAGCGTGCTACACCCGAACCGGACTCTTCTCTTTCGACACCAAATCCAGGCACCTTCCGCTCCCGGTTCATTTTTCTATCAGTCTTTTCCTTATTGGCTTTGTCTTTATCTAGCTTTGACAAAATCTTACTGATGGAAACCGATTTTTCAGGGTTGAATCCGTTTTTCGAAAGATAACTTCTCGTATTGCTCGACATCTCGCTGGGTTCAAGCTTACCGTTCGAGTTAACGTCTTTCCGTTTTAGATACTCAGCCAATTTGAAATCTTGCGCCGAAACGATCGTGGACAATACGAACAGGGCAACCAGAGCAAGGTTTAATCGAACGATCCCACGAACTATCTTAAAATCTTGAAAAATCACTTATCTGACTCCAACTGGGTAACATCCAAAAAAGCTAGTCTTTCGATTACTGGAGCTCCACTTCTCTGGAGTCGCAGTCATCGAACATTTGACCGAATTCGCTAACCTTTTAACACCGAATAAACTAAAAAGTTACTGCAAATCGATGATATTTGACTCTACTCGGTGAAATGGCCCTAAGCCGCATCTGCTTAAGGTTTTAAGACTGATTTCCTCGACTTTGCAAGCATTCCAACGTTATTGAGGATTGGTACCCCTATCGAATAGACTCCCAATACTCAAAAACAGCTAAAACATTAAATTAACCGTGCCAAACCGACACCAATTTGACGCTTTAGCATTACCCGCCGATAATATTAACTCTCTCGGCGCACTCGTCAGATGAAATAGCGCCAGTGACCCGAGGGAAGAACCGCACGACTTTCTCGATAAATTGGGTTCCCCCAAAAAATACCTCAACACCCCCTAATAGCAACCAATGATCAACCAATGCCCGCAATGTAGCGGTAAAATCGCCGATTTTGCGGTCAATTGCGACCATTGTGATTGGAACTTGGTCCCAAACCATGAGCCCTCAGATTTTCGAATCAAAACCATTGAAAATGAGAGATTGGGGGACTTCGAGTCTGAGGAAGCCATCGAAGAGACGATTCAGATTGTAAAAAAATCTAGACGAAAAATAGCCGCTACAAACCAACAGTCTTCCCCGTCCAATCAGTCCCCTCCCGACTTAATTAATAATTACTCCGCAGCTCAAGATGAGAATGATTCACAAATTAACGAAGCAACCCAGCGAGCGCTCGAATTTATCGAACTCGGTGACCTCGAAGCTTCGTTAACCTATCTAAACCGTGCAATCATCGACTTACCGACTGAGAATAACGGCGAATGCTATTCACTCCGTGGTTACGCTAACCTCAAAAACCTGGATTTTCTAAACGCTGAAACAGATTGCACACGCGCCATTGATCTAGGCTGGGAGGAACCGCAAACTTACGCCTGGCGGGCGGCAGCTCGTGGTGAACAAAACAATTGGCCGGCGGCCTTTGATGATCTCAATCATGCCGACCAAATTGCGGCCAATGACGATGACCAGTACCGAGCCTTAATTACCGCTTACTCAAAAAATGCAAGCGCTTACTATCGAACCAAAATTCAAGCGGGAGACGATTCAGCAGATCTCTTTTTTGATCGGGGCTGGGTTTATTTCAAAGCCCAACAATTCGAAAAAGCAAAACGAGATTTTCAACTAGCAATTAAAAAGAAACCGGGGCACTTTAAAGCTTCCATGGGATTGGCTGAACTTAAGTACATCTTTCTCGCAGAATACGATGTTCGGGAATTATGCGACGCGGCAATCCTAGGAGATCAAGAATGCCAAGCCTACGGGTTGAAAATTCGCGCCATGCTGAATTTCCGCGAAAATAAAATCGGGGCGGCAAGAAATGATATTCGCGATCTCATGTCGTTAGCTGGCGAGGATCCGAAAACGAATCTCACCGTGTGCCGATTGCTCCGTTCGATTGGCGAATTCGAATTGGCAATCAAAATACTCACAACCTTGATTCAGAACAAACCCAAAGGCAGCAACCTCTTTCGTGAGCGCGGGGAATGCTTGGCCGCCATCGGTTGCAACGCGCTCGCTTTAAAAGACTTCAAAAAGCACCTTCAACAGTGTCGTGCGGATTTACCGGTACTTCTGAAATCTGCCGAACTCGCCATACAAGAAGGTCGAGTGGAGCTTGCCCAACGACGCCTCAAACGCGCTTTGAGACTAAACCTTGGGCGAGATGACGAAATTTATCTGATTCGAAGTCGCGCATTTCTCTGTGCAGATGATCCTTCAAAAGCACTTCTAGATTGCGAGGCATCGATCCGTAGCAACGCAACGAACCCTGAGGTGTTTGCGTTTCTGGCCAACATCCACCAGGCTCAATCCAGTCCCGAAAACGCGATCTCTGCCCTCACCAAAGCAATCAACCTCGAGAACGACGAATTTAAAAAATCTGATCTTCTACGGCAACGAGCTCAACTTTTCCGCTCATTACAAAATTCACAAACCGCGTTAGAGGGATTAGAAAATTCGGTATCGCTAAATCCCTCCAACCCAATTTCGTGGTTGCAAATCGCGGAATTTCATCAAGCTCGCAATGATTGGAACTCAGTCAATCAAGCAGTGCGTCATGCTCTAACAGTCCAAACGCCTCCTCCAGGTAGGGTGGCACAAACTGCCTTGCAAATCGCCGCCAACAGCTCTCAATTTTTTGAAAACAAAATCCTCAATGAACCGCAATTTAATCCTGAATTATGTTTGCAACGCGGATTGTCCTACCAATTGCGAGACTTGCCCGAAAAAGCCCTTGCCGACTGCAATCTCGTTCTCGAAGCTGACCCGAATAACATCTCGGCAAAACATTGCCGGGCGCAAGTGCTAAATCAACTGAAAAATTACGAAGCCGCGATTGATGATTTGACGTCAGTCCTAAAACTCAAAAGCCTTGCAACAGAAATTCAATCCCAACTCCGATTCGACCGCGCGGTCTCCCACAACCTGCTTGGGAACAAAGAAGAAGCAAAGTCTGACTTGCTAAAAGCAATCCGTCTTAACCCACTCGCTTCGCGGAATTATGTCTTCCTCGGAGAACTTCACCAGCAAACTGGGGAATTCGATAAATCGCTCCGCGCATTTGAAAAGTCGATTGCACTTGATTCCCAAAACCCCAATGTCCACCGAAAAAGTGGCATTTGTAATACTTACCTTCAGAACCACCACGCAGCGATTGGTAATTTTTCCCGTGCAATTGATTTAGCGCCACACCGTGTCGAGCCGGTCATTCAAAGAGGGCAGGCCTATCTAAAGATCAACCAGCCCCACTTTGCCCTCGACGATTTCGAACTCGCTTTGCATCACAATGACCAACTCTCAAAAGCCTATTCCGGACGCGCTTCGGCATTGGCGATGCAAGGCAAGTTAGAAAAAGCATTGATCAGTCTGACGAAGGCGATTCACCGATTCAAGCGTCCACGGGATATTGCGGAGGTTGTTTTTGCCCGCGGAAAAGTCTTTTACCAAATGGGCCGCAATTCACCAGCTATCTCAGATTTCAGCTTTGTATTGGAATTGATGCGAGCTGACCCCAATCACCTAGTGGCAACACGTTACGCGCGTGCGATCGCGAATGTACACAATGAAAAGTGGGACAAAGCCCAAAGAGATTTTCGCAAACTTTCAAAACTCCGTCCAAATGACAAGGAAATTCAAAACGCACTCGCGTGGCTGGCAGACCGCCAACACAAAAGACCAAGTTTTCTCGATGACCCCAAACCCTTCCTCCGCCCGACACGCCCTTCGATCACCGGGCCACGGTGTCAGCTAACTGATGATGCCCAACAGTGGAATGCAGCAGCTCCGCATGATTGGTGGGTCGTGCGGTCAGCTGAGAAGAAAGAATTTGGACCGGTTCACTTCGAGACACTGAAAAACTGGATCCGTGACGGACGCGTAACTTCAGAGATGAGAGTGCTTCGCGCTGATTGGAGCAAATGGAAAAGACCCGAAAAAATATTCCCGGCCATTCTGGGAACCGACGGCTCGCAAAAGAACTTGTCAGGTGTAGGATTAGAGTTGAACCCAAATACCTCTAAATCCGGGAAAGGATCTCCCAACCTATGAATCCCCCGAACAACACAGGTGAATATGGCGATCGGCCAAGTGAATACGGTGACAACCGGATCTCCATGGTTTTCGTTTCAGATATTGAAGTTGAACCCCCCAAGCTGATCTCAAACACCTTTAAAAAGTACGCCCACTTTCGTGAATTGAGCACAGGGGGAAAAGCCCGACTCGTCTCCTGTAAAGATACCAACCTTGGAAGACGGGTTGTCCTCAAGATGCTTCGAGAAGAGTTTTTTGAGGATGATGTTGAACTTCGCCGCTTGATTCGCGAAGCCCGAATCACGGCTCAACTTCAGCATCCGGCAACGGTCCCGATGTATGAACTGGGACAGGACGATAGCGGCAATTGGTTTTTTGCAATGAAAAAAATCGAAGGGAAAACGCTCTTTGAAATTATCGTAGGGCTCGCTCGGCGCGAAGCGCAATACGAATCCAGTTATGATCTAAATCACCTGCTTGGAATTTTGACGAATGTTGGTGATGCCCTCGCTTATGCTCACACCAGAGGCGTAATCCATCGTGACATCAAACCGGAAAATATTATTGTCGGGATGTTCGGAGAAGTCACACTCATTGATTGGGGAGCGGCCAAAGTTTGGGGGATGCCAAATGACGGTGGCGAAGGTACAAAAGGCCAGCGAGGTGGCACTCCGCTATACATGTCACCGGAACAAGTCACGGGCAATCGGATGGTCGACGAGCGTACGGACATTTTTAGTTTAGGAATTGTCATGTATGAAATGATGGCCCAAAGAGAACCGTTTCGAGGAGCAGACATTGGACAGACCTTTGACAACATCGTGAACAAAGCCCCCACGCCCCCAAGAGCCGCTGCCCCTCACCGAGTCATCCCGCAAACCCTCGAAGCCATTTGCCTGAAAGCTTTGGAGAAAAATCCCAATGATCGATATCAATCCATGACCGCCATGATGAGCGCCGTAAATAAATTCAGGAATGACTCGCTGCTGCGAGATAATTAATACCCCCACACGCGATTTTTCACTTAATAACAGCGCCCCATCCCAACTATGGCTAATGAACGCGACGATTCGAGACTTGAAAAAATAGATCAGAAGCTCCGAATCCTCGTCGTGCTTGCCGTCTGCCAAGCGGGGATTACCGGCCTGATGTTCATTTACCTCGTCTTGGAAAATTTCATCCCATCCAACTCATCGCTGCTATTATTCTTAATGGGGCTGTGTATTTTTCTATATCTTTTTCGGCGTCGAATCCCCGGTTGGTTTGGCAATTTGAGTCGGTTTATTTTCGCAAACCTATTTGAAATGAGAAAATCAGACTCAATTAAAAAGTAGCGCTCTCGGCGCTCTCGCTGATTCCAGACGCCGCTATTGCTTGACAGAAGCTATCAAAGCCGAACAGGCAAAAAGCCAAACAGGCGATTCCAATTGAGTCACGGCTGGTAAACTTCAATAGCCGCCTGAGACGGGGACATGATCCGCTGCTCGATCGCTTTTTGCGATAAGACCGACAACGCCTTTCGGCCTTCTTCTCCCAGCTCAACGGTCCAATCGTTCACATAGAGGTCTACGTGAGCCATTAAGACTTTATCATTAAATTCCTGAGCATATTTTCGCATCGTTGGTAGCGTCTCTTCACGGTGCTCTAGCCCGTAAACGATCGATGAACGTATAACTCGCTGAATTCGAGCTAACGTTTCTTGCTTTAAATCTCGACGAGCTAAAATGCCTCCGAGGGGAAGCGGGACTCCTGTCTCTCGCTCCCAACGCGTGCCAAGATCCTCTACTAAAAAGAGCCCTTCCTCTGCCCAGGTAAATCGTCCTTCGTGAATACAAACGCCAAAATCGGCGGATCTTTCTTTAAGTGACGGCATGATTTCAGAAAACAACTGGTGTGCGACTCGCGTTTTCTTCAAGCCAATTGCCTCACCGTAAAAAAGCTGGAACAACATCGCAGCGGTTGTGAATTCCCCCGGACATAACGTACGGGTACCCTCTGGTGAAGTGAGGGCATTATCCGGAGAAGCCCCTTCTTTCGCGGATAAAAGCAAGGGACCTACTCCAAAACCTAATGCCGATCCCGATGGCAAGACTAATGTCCGTTCAGAAAGAACCGCGGCAGCATGAAAACTGGCTTTCGCGACTTCAAACCGATCTTGAAAAAGCCCTTCATTAAGCTGTTGGATGTCAAGCAACTCAATCTCAAAATCCAACCCAAGAAAATCAACTTTGCGGTCAAGTATTCCATGAAACGCAAAAGTATCATTGGGGCAAGTCGAAATCGCCATTCGGATTTTATTCGAAGTTTGCATCAAATTTACCGTTCAAGAACCGTCTCTATTCGTATTAATAAAATTTTACAGGCGTTTAAAATAATCATGGAATCACCCACAACCCGAGCAATCTATTAGCGTTCAAGGCAGTTGATCAGAAGGCGGGTGGCGGCCTCCAGCGCTTCACGGATTTTCCAATTATTCTTATCACGATCGCCCGCCCGGTTGGAGATTCCCCGCACCAAACAAAATGGCACACCGCACATTTTTGCTGCTGCAGCAACTGAAAACCCTTCCATTTCCTCAACGGCAGCGTCCGGATAATGACGCAGCCTCGCAGCTACATCACTGCTCGTACTGGCTGCTGCACAAACCGTAAGAATTTGACAACGCGGGTTATCGAAATTCGTAAGAGGTAAAACATCCCCGATGATATCCTCCTCCCCTCTACCGCTCCATTGCACCCACCCAATCTCACTTGCCGTTTGGTAGTCCTGCCCGCTTCCCGATCCAATCCCAAAGCATGCAGCTTCACTACCAACCACCGCCGTTCCGATCGAAAGTTCTGAAGCATACGCGCCGGCAATTCCCACCAATGCCACATGACTCGGCTGATAATGGGTAATTAATTCCATCGCCTTGGCTGCAGAAACGATTGGCCCAAACCCGCAAATTTCCACTGTGGCTTCGAATTTAGAAAACCGCTCCGCTACGAATTCGTATTCCATTGGAGTTGGAACCAAAATCAGCCACTTAGTTTTTTTAGGGGATGAGCTCATTCAAATTACTCTTCGCAGGAGATTGAGATCTACTGTTTTTAAAAGATAATCACTACTGACTTCGATTCATCTTGGCAAACTCTGCTAAGTCCGTCTCTGCAAATCAACTCTTTCGTTTGAAGAGAATCTGTTTTAGTACCTGCTCAGCTCTTTGCCAATTGGAGGCCTCTTTCGCAGCCCAATAACTCATTAAAGTCGCGAGACATAACAACACCGCGTAACCACTCGTCGCCTGCTTGAACCTGGCCGATGAAATCTCAAGCCACATCATTAAGCTTCCTCCATTCCCACCTAACAACAATCCTGTACAACAAACCCCGTAAATAAACGCATGGACTAACAGTAGCACGGAGACAGATCGCATTGCCGACCAATCGTTAATTTGAAACAGAAAAATGGCAAAGAAGCCGTTCAAAAGACAAATCGCCAGCTGCCAGAAAAACCAATTCGGAAGTTCATTTACCGGAGTCGAATCACCCCAGGTTATCAATTGAGTTAATACAGGGATCAGGTTTAGCCCGGCAACAAAAAACAATCCGCCAGCAAACAACTTCGCTAAAAAAAACCGATCAGCATTTGCCCGCGTCAGCCGCTCCTCCCAGGTCTTCTCTTCATTTCCCCTCGAAGAATTCCCTTTAATTGATCCGGCAAAAATTGATCCGGCAAAAGGCATGTCGGAATTTGCACGAACAACCGATTCATAGGCCGGCGCGACATCATTGGCTTGACTATCTTTTGTCCAAGTTTCCCCGCCCTCTCCACTTGATACTATTGCCGATTGTGAACTGGGGGGATTTATTGGCAACGGCTTGCCTACAATTTCAACTGACACTGAGGGCAAGCTTTGTTTCGATTCGGATGAACTGTGCTGCCTTGGTTTTACAACAGGAAGACGCCGCTCATGAGCGTCTTTTGACATTGAGTCACCTGAAATTGAGCTTGCGGAATTGACTCCCTGATCATTGGGGGCCTCATAAATCTCAGCACGACATTCAACGGCTCGCCCACTCTTTTTTTCAGCATCTGAAATTTCCGGGATGCGAATCATCGTTCGGCACTTAGGGCATCTCACAACTTTGCCACAGCGAGTCACCGACGCATG
>JAALLA010000179.1:1883-9050 GCA_011087765.1 Pirellulaceae bacterium | reverse complement strand
CCGCGTAAGTTCCGAAGAGACTTCGCGATCATTCCACCAGACTTGTTTTCCTGTGCGGTGCGATTCCGAATTTCCGATCGGCCAGGGGTGACTGGGATAATGAACGTGGCCATCTCTATGAGCAACATAGCCAAAAAACTCGTCGAACCCTCGCTTGGTTGGATAAGCTTCCCAAGACTCAGCATCTTGGCCTTTTCCTTGCAAACCGTACTTACCAATCAAGGCGGTTTTATATCCAGCCTGCCTCAAAACGGTCGCTACCGTATGGTTATCGTGGAGCGCTTTATCAAACTGATTATTGCGAACTGTTGCATGCCCCTGATGCACCCCCATTAAAAACGAAGCGCGGCTTGGTGCGCATACGGGAGCAGGGCAGTAATGATTCGGCATCAACGCCCCTTCACCCGCCATTTGATCTAAACAAGGGGTTTTGTGCCGGCGGGTGTGCGACGAAGAATTTTGGTGCAAAATCCCAAGATCCCCCCAGCCCAAGTCGTCCGCAAGGATAAAAATAATGTTGGGCTGATCCTGGCCAAGAACGGATTGGCCAAAATTAATCAAACAGCCAACCGCTAACAAAACACTTAAAAATATTTTAATCATGGGCCTATTTTCACACAGAATTTAGCTCAATCAAACAGTAGTTAGCGAATTAGAGAGTTTGAGCCGGCAATCTCAATCACAATTACAGTAATCGTTATCGCCAATGAATAAAGAGTCAAGCAATGATCTCTTTAATGACCTCACCGCCAAATTGAGATAACTGTTTGTAACGGCCGCCGTGGAAATACGTCAATTTATTGTCGTCGAGACCAAGCAGATCGAGCATCGTGCAGTGAACGTCCCTAATCGGGTGGACAACTTCAACCGCTTCGCCACCAATCTCGTCAGTGGCACCAACCACGGTACCCTTTTTCACGCCGCCTCCCGCGAAGAACATGTTCATCGCCTGAGCGTTATGGTCTCTGCCAATCGCGGTTTGGCCACCTCGGATCGTATTATCTGGTGTGCGGCCAAACTCGCCTGTCCAGACAATCAAGGTGTCCTCCAGCATTCCCCGCGACTTAAGATCCTTGATTAACGCTGCGATTGGTTGGTCAACCGACTGGATTCGCTTCTTGTGCGCCCGCTCAATGAAGTCATGTGAATCCCAACCTCCAGAAAAGATTTGAACAAAGCGCACTCCTTTTTCAACTAACCGCCGCGCCATTAAGCACTTCCGACCAAACTCTGCGGTAGATTCTTGATTCAATCCATACATGTCCAGTGTTTGTTCCGACTCGCGACTGAGATCCACGAGATCCGGTACTTCCATCTGCATGCGAAAGGCCAATTCATAATTATCCATCCGGGACTCCAGCTCCCGGTGCTGAGGATGATTTTTGACCGACTCAAGATTGATTTCGGATAGCAGGTCCAAGTTCATACGCTGGTGGTCCCGAGTCTTCCATTTTGGGGGATTCAGATCCAAAATTGGAGAACCCGATGAGCGGAGGCGCGTTGCTTGGTATTTTGAAGGAAGAAATCCACTCGACCAATTTCCAGACCCGCCCTGAGGAGCAGCGAGTTCCGTCATCACCACATAGCCAGGTAAGTTTTCATTTACCGAGCCAAGGCCATAATTTACCCAAGCACCAATCGCAGGATCACCGCCAAAACGACTTCCTGTATTCATGTGAAATAACGCCGCCGGATGATTAACCGACTCAGCCTTACAGCCACGATACACACACAACTCATCGGCAACCTCAGCTTCCGCCATGTGCGTAAAGTGCTCGCACATTTCAAGCCCTGAATTTCCAACTTTGCGAAATTTATACGGGCTCCCCACGTAAAATCGATTGCCGCGTGTCATCCCTGAAAATCGTTCATTTTCACTAACGAAATTTTTCAAGTGAAGCTCATTCAACTTCGGTTTTGGATCGAATGTCTCTATATGGGAAGGAGCACCTTCCATAAACAACATGATTACGGATTTTGCTTTTGCAGGATGATGCGCTTGTTTCGCGATATCCTCGGTAGCTCTCGTTCCGCTGGCAGTGACCTCGCTCCCCATCATCCCAGTCAATGCAACCGAACCAAGAGACGCCCCAAGCCCGTACATAAAACTACGACGATCAATTTCACTTTTAAAACCGTTCATAAAGCTGCAGCACCTCAATTGAAACGACCGTTAATCGACTTGTTAATACACAAACATGAATTCATTGCTATTCAGAAATAACAGACAGACATCCGCTAAAGCGCGAGTCTCAACCTCAACATCACTTGCCTGCTTGTCCGGACTGTAATCCTCATAAATATCCAAGCGTTCTTGGTACTCAAATGGATCACCTGAAAACTCTTCCACTACACGTCGGGTGATTTCAGTGGGAAAACTTTCTCGCTCAGGCGGGTGTTTCCGGTGATAGTCCACCATTTTTTTGTAATGGGCCGCCAACTTTTGAACCATTGCTGCCGACGGAACTCTACCAAGGGAGCGCAGGTATCCCCGCTCAATCTGTCGCTCCACAGATTTGTCCTCTCCCTGTAAACGCAGAGCCATTGCTATCGACCTCTTCGTTACCACATCGCTGTTAAGCAGCGTAAAGACCTGAGGAGTTACACTCGCCGAATCACGCATCTCACAAGATTCACTCGAATTTGGCTTGTCGAACACCTCCATCAGAGGATCAGACAATCCACGGATCCGCTGAATATAAACGCTCCGCCTATTGCGTTGGCTTGGAGTTGAGTCTGGTTGGTACCCCGGAGCCAGTGAAAACTGGATCATCCTAGGCGACAAAGCCACCTCAAGATTCATCTCGGGTCGAATCGAGAGTCCACCGACCGCTAAATTTATTTCACCACTTAGCACGAGCATCGTATCCCGAAGCTCCTCTGCAGTTAGACGGCGGGGATTAAAGTAGGTCAAAAGCTGATTATTGGGATCAGCATTCTCAACCTTCGAGAATTGGGGATGGGAGCTTGCCCTTTGGTAAACGTTGCTTTTCATAATCTTCTTGTGCAACCACTTGATCGACGAACCATTGGCGATGAACTCCGAGGCCAAGTAATCCAGCAACAGGGGATGGGTAGGAGCCTTTCCCGATGCTCCTAAATTATTTGGATTCCCAGCAATTCCTTTTCCAAAATGCAAGCTCCAAACCCGATTTACAATTGATCTGACGGCCAGTGAATTTTTCGAATCAGCAATCCATCTCGCCAGTCCCAATCGCCTGCCATCGACCGCATCCGTCAGTTTAAATGGATCTTCAGAAGTTGAAGACGCACCCGAATTCAAACCGATGGCACTGAGGACACCGGGAGTTACCTCAATCGAGGGTGCATAAACACTTCCTCCATCTAAAATTTGTGTCTTGCCGATGGGCTTAACTTTGGAAAGCTGATATTTATTTTGAGGTTCACGAAGTTTCAGAGATGAATGAAGATAGTCACCACCGTTGTAAATAGATTGCGCCAGCGGTTGAAAACGCTCCATCCGGCGTGTCCACAGTCTCACATCCTGCTCTCGAACTTTTAGTTCACCCTCTTCAGCTATCGACAAACCAATAAATCGCCTCGGTTTCTCACCGAGAAAGGTTGGCTTGCGTCGTTGGTCAAATGGAGCATAGTCGGATTCTCGGCCTCGTTCCTTATACCATTCCTTGGCAGCTTTCTCGCGTTTAGCATACAGAGAATTCATCTTTTCGGTGGCATGAGCGAGCAACCTCTGGACGTGGGCTTTCTGCTCTTCGAAACCATTACGGCTTTCCTTGTCTAAAAACTCCGATTTCATTTCCGCGGGTTGGGTCGTGGCAAACGCCGCGTAAATCCTGTAATAGTCGCGGGTGGGAATCGGATCAAATTTATGATCGTGACATTTACAGCATTTTAATGGAGTAGAGAGAAACGTCTCGCCAACAGCATTAGTCAAATCGTCAAGATAAATCTGCCGACTTACTTTTTCGGGAGTCATCGCCGTGTGTTCCCATGGCCCCATCCTTAAAAAGCCGGTCGAAACAAGCCCTTCAGACAGGGTCACCTTCGGCGCAGAATTACTCGACGAATTTTTATCCTTTGCCAGTTCATCCCCGGCAATTTGTTGAACGATAAATTGATCGTAGGGTAAATCTTCATTAAATGCTCGAATCACATAATCACGGTAACGCCATGCATTGGATCGCTCAAAATCATTTGAAAAACCACTCGTGTCGGCATAACGAACAACGTCCAGCCAGTGCTGACCCCAACGCTCCCCGTAATGCGGACTGGCTAACAATTTGTCAATTAGCTCGCTCCACGCACCATTGGGATCTTTACTATAAGCACTAACAAAGGCATCCGTTTCTTCAATTGATGGCGGCAAACCTAGCAAATCATAATAAGCACGACGCAAAAGTACTGCGGGCGCTGCAATTTCAGTCGGCTCCAAATTGGCGTTCGCAATTTTTGAATTGACAAAGGAATCAATTTCCGATGAATACGCCAACTTACCGTCAGGCACGTCTGGCTTAACAATCGGTTCGAAGGCCCAAACTTCAGCAGGATTGTACCTGCGATTGTCCCAGGCTTTGGAAAGGCCACCACTGGTAACCATCACCTTCCCGGAAAAATTTCCGCCCTCGGCGTTCTTTTTCAAAATTAAGTTCTGTTTCTCCAAGTCAGGCCAAACCGCACCCTCATCAATCCATTTGCCTACGGCATCTATTTCAGCTTGAGTCAACCGATCATTTTCTTTCGGCGGCATCTCTAAACCATCCCACCGAATCGCTTCCATTATTAAACTGTGCCCGGAATTTCCTCGTTCAATCCCAGGTGAACCAGATTCTCCACCCTTTAAAATCCCCTCGATACTAGAGACATCCAATTCTCCTTTGAGTTCATCGGGATTCTTCCCGTGACAAGCGAAACACCTCCGTTGCATTATTGGAAGTACAACCAGCGTAAAATGTTTTTCGCGATCTAAACCTTCTTGAGCATCGGTTGGCTCTTGTCCAGAAGTGACGACCACCAACAGGCTGAACGCCAGCAACATCAAGGTAAAAAGTCGACAAATTTTGGGACAGTTCATGGGTATTGTGCGTAGTGGGGCGAGTCGTAAAAAAGGGAATAGATGAAACATAACCTAACTAATTCTAACCGAATTCGCCAAACCGACACAATTCAAAGACTGTGAAAAACTTAACCTCGATAAAACACATGGACGAATTCATGGCGAAAAACGCATAAATTGCAACCCGATCAAACAGCCCCAAATAATTAAATTTCATTCCCTGCCGATCGGGATAAACGCCCGGCACAACGGTGATCGCTGTTTATGGAATGTACGGGGAAATTACAACAAAAAGTCTTAGTAGTCGACTTTAATATAGGCGTTAGGAATCAGTGTTCCATCATTTTCTATCAGCACGTTATTATCAGTGACCAAACGTTCATTGATAAAAAGTGAATCGCCGTCATAACGGACAACCACGCCGCCAACCAGCTTTACTTTCTCGTCAGGTAGCAGCTCCCGATTCAAAAAAAACTCTGGGGGCGTAAGGACTCTTGAATCGACCTGGATCAATTCGACCCCCAGATGGGTCCAGATATGAGTTCCTTGAGAACTCCACAAATGTGTAAATTGATCCTCTTGCGGAGCCTGTGAGCATCCGCATTGCGTTATCGAGATCAACACAACAATTACCAGCCATCTTCCCAAACTGAATTTTGCTGAATTCAATTTGTCCAAAAAAGTGAAAGAGTTGGTCAGCATAAATACGGCACTTTCAAGACAGTTGAATCAATACTGGCATTTACAAAAAGCAAACAGGTTGAATTATTTTTCCTTTACTAGCAGCTCGATGGATTTGACCTCAACTTTCATGTCTTGACCGCCATGAAGTTGTACTGCAAATTTCCCAGATTTTTTCCCCTTGGGATCGACAATGTCACTCGCCAAAATACCGTTGACATGGGTAACTATCCGATCGCCATGTGCAGACACGACCATCGTCATCCAATCATCTGAATCCCAGGCATTTTTCCATTGTTTTTTACGAATAGCCTGTCGATCCTCGGAGAACGTTGGAAAATAATGCAAAGGTTTAACCATCCAACCGCGGCCCCCTGTTTCATAGAGCCCACCCATCAAGGTTGAATTTTCAAGCTCTGCCTGAATCCCGCTGATTCCAACTCCAGATTTATTAGGTTCACTGTGGAAATAAAAACCACTATTCCCTGCGCCGATCCGATAGGTGATTTTGGCGGTGAAGTCTCCATAAGATTTCTCACTCGACAACAAACCGTGCTTGGACTCGTCTTTCTTACTTGTACCTAACAAAACCCCATTCTTAATTTCCCAATTCCCACCACCGGTTGCGTTCCAACCATCCAGAGACGTCCCATCAAAAATGGGCACCCAACGATGCCGGCCACGGTTGATAACTTTTAGGTTTCTAAAACGGTAAAGCTGATCTTTTTCACCATGGTGTTGAAGACCAATTCTCCCCGTTAAATCAACGGGGTCGTAGTAATCCGTGGTCTTGATTCCATTGACCCAAAATTCTAGATGATCACCCTCACAAACAATTCGATATTTATTCCAGTCGGTTTTTTTCAACGCGTCTTGAGCCTCAGGTTGATCCTTAAGAGGGTTTAGCCATTTCCGCCGACCCTCGTCATACAGACCACCGGACCATTTCCTATCCGATGGGTCTACCTCACATTGATAACCAAAGACTCGATTCTTTGCTTCCTGGCCACGAACCATGAAACCCGAGTTGGCTTTCCCTTCTGGCAAGTGCATTTCGCCTTCGAAAACGTAATCGCCATACTCTTTATCTGACATCAGAAAGAATTTTTTCTGTGCAACTAAATGAATCTCACCATCTACCACAGTGACCTCGCCCCAATCAAACGGATTATGCCAACCTTCAGTGGATACTCCATCGAAGATGCTGGAAAATTTCCCGTCGTCCGTCTCTTGCGCAGTGATGCCGTTCGTCGAACCAATGACAAGTAACAAAATCAAACTAACCCTGATCCACATAAAAACCTTCTCCGTGAAAAACTAAGCGAGAGCTATAGAATAACTTTTAGCCGTAAGAATTGACACCAATCTTAAAAGAAAAAAGGAGTCTCACCCGAGAATATTCGGCGTCGCTTGCTATCCCTCAACAATCGTGAGAAAAACATGTTAACGGT
>JAALLA010000179.1:0-1783 GCA_011087765.1 Pirellulaceae bacterium | reverse complement strand
GCCAACTGCTTGGAGCGAAAATGCACGACAGAATTCCTTTTTGGTTGAGTTTCTTGGTAATTCTACAGTTTTGCTGTCCGCTGGAAGCTCAGAAAAATGTGGATGCCGTGATTGTTGGAGGCCAATTTTTCAATGTTGAAACCGGAGCCTTTGAGCCAAATGTTTCCATTGCAATTAAACAAGGGCGATTCGTGGGCGTAGGCGAAAAACCCTCTGAGTACCTTGCCAAAAACACCGTACGCTTAGGTGAAGATGATTACATTTTACCGGGCCTGATTGACTGCCACGCTCATTATAATGTTCGGCTAATAAAAAAGCGGCGGGAAGAATTTGAATTTATGCCGCTCGTTTACCTCGCCAACGGCGCGACGGTCACCTTTTCATGCGGAGAATTTGACCCTGAAGGCATGATGAAACTTCGTCAGCGAATAGAACAGGGAACGCAAATTGGGCCGCGATTAATTAACAGCGGACCCTATTTTGGCCGAGCCAGACCTGGCTGGAGAGGTAAGAAGCCTGAGCAGGAGATTCGGGACGAAGTTGATTTTTGGGCTGACCGCGGCGTGGGTGGGTTTAAAGCCAAAGCCATCGACCCCGATTCGTTGCGAACGTTAATCGAACAAGCCCACAAACACAACTTAACTGTAACGGGACACCTCGATTCGGGATATCGTAACAGCGTTAATCCCAAAGACGCTATCGATATGGGGATCGATCGAATCGAACACTTTCTTGGTGGAGATGGCCTCCCGAATTCTCAATCCGCCTATCAGTCGTTACAAAATTTACGACCTGGGACTCCTGCCTATTTACGAATTGTACAGCACTTTATCGACAATGGTGTTTACTTTGACGCTACTCTTACTGCCTACGGCTACCTCGGTGAAACTACTCCTGAAACTCACGAGGAATATGAATATTGGTTTCCGGAAAACGAACTGTTTACACCTCACATGCAAGAAGTAGCTAAAAATTCAGAACCGGCCAAAGGTATGGAAATTTATCAGAGGATCTACCGTGTCAAGCAAACCACGATCGAGCCGTTTCATGCTGCCGGCGGTTTAATCACGCTCGGGACCGATCATGTAAGTAATGGAAACCACCTACCCGGTTTTGGAATCCACCGCGAAATGGACGTAATGGTTCGGTCTGGCATCTCGCCAAGTGAGACGCTGAAAATCGCGACGATAAACGGAGCGAAAGCACTAAAGATTGACCAAGAACATGGCTCAATTGAAAACGGCAAGTCAGGCGATTTGGTAATTATAAAAGGAAACCCTCTTGCCAATATTCGAAACACAAGAAATATCTCCCAGGTCGTCAAAGCGGGCGTCTTTCACGATCCAATAAAACTGCTGGACGCCGTCAAAGGTAAGATTGGGCCGGCAGACCAAGAGCATGAATCCGACTGGTGAACATGTCCGAAAACGCGGACTGCCTCAATAAAAACTGGTGGTTACCAAGTATAAACAGCCGCTTTTCGTGTTTTGAACGAGGCGGACTGTCGTTGCTGCTTGAAAGTGAGCCGGAAATTTCACTTTCTTCGTGTTTTTAATGACGAAAAATTTGACACAAGGATGGTGCGTTTTCATAATAATCGAGGTAGGGAAAGAATAATTTGCTCCGTATCTGCCGCCCACCAATGCAACTCCCCATTTGCAGCGAGTCCCACCATGATGAAGCATTTCACAACTCTTGCCTTGTGCGTTTGCACAATTCTCTTCTTGCATGCAAAGACCCGAGCCGACGTTTTGATCGACGGAGATTTTGAATTGACGGGTGC
>JAALLA010000178.1 GCA_011087765.1 Pirellulaceae bacterium | reverse complement strand
CCGCAACTAAATTAATATAATTCGTTCTATCACCTACGAGTCCCGTTGGTAAGATGTTTGAAATACACAGTCGAATAAATGAAACTGTGAAAGATTAAACTTAAAGGGGTTTGGTTGCATTGAGGAACAAGTCTTCATGGCATCGCCTAGCGTTATGACGAAGAAATTTGGGAAAAAATTGGAATCGATCTCAGTAGAAAAACTTTCGGAGGGTTTGTTTCGGGAGCTGGATTGGGGAAGCAGCGAATTTTCAGAGGCTGTACAAGCAAAGACAATTAACTCCGCCGATTTGTTTGGCTGCGGTAATGCTTCGAGTGTTGAATCTCCCTGCTCCTGGCTGCTCGATGGTAAACCGAAGCCGAACGTGCGGAGCATCGTTGACCGCTGGCACGTTAAATTAAATTCTCAATCTCAAGTCGAGCAGGTCGCCAGTGAGGTTTTTAACGCGGTCGAGGAATACGCGTTGAACTCCCAGTGTGCCTCGCAGGCCTATCTCGTTTTGGCCGCCTCGCATTCGGTCCGGAAGCTCGTTGGAAATTCTGAGTTTGCTCAATGGCAAAGCGCTGTGAATCGTTTGTTTGACATTTCGAAAGCGGTTGAGGGCAATTCAGAAATTTCCATGGAAGCCTATCAATGGTTGGCAATTGAGCTACCGCTCGTCGTGTCCTGGCAGTTTCCGGAATGGGATGGGTGTCAATTGTGGGCTGAGGAAGCATCGCGAAAGATGAGCCTCTCGATTTCAGAATTGCTGGACCATGACGGTTGGCCCACGACGCGTTGCCTGCCAAGTTTTGGAACCCTTGCAGCAAGCTGGGTCCGCTGTCAGTTGATTTTAGACGCAATGAAAAGTACCTCGATTCTCAGCCAAGACACTGGTCTTGATGTCGTGTCCCAGTTGGAATGGATGGTGCGTCAAATATTTAGGATGATGTGTTCTGATCGGAAATTGGTCTTTGCAACTCACGATTCAGCGGTCGCGAGTAAGGCGTTTTTAAAGTGTCTGTTGAGGCTTTCAAGTGATGGCGATGATAAAATACTCTTAAAACAGACATTGGGTAAATTTAAGAAAAAAGTGCAAGAATCCAAGTCGACGGATGCGCTTGAAATTGAAGCGAGTAACGTTTCCGAATGGAGTGAATCGGCGTTAATGCGGTCGAATTGGGATCGGAACTCGCCAAGATTGGCGGTCAATTTTTCAAATGGAAAAATCGTCAGTGAGTTAAGTCGTAAGCACCGACTGGTTTGTGGTGAAACTACTCCGGAAATTTTGGCAGATGGGGAGTTGTTGAATTCGAGTGCGACTTTTGAGATAAGCTGCACGCAAAGCGATGAGGGAATTGAGTATTTGGAACTGGAAAGAGAACTGCATGGGGGCGGATTGCTGACTCGACAGTATCTACTTTCGAAAGTAGATCGATTTTTATTGATCGCGGACGCGATCGTGCTTCCCGCAGCTGCGGAGTTAAGTTATTCATGCTGTTTTCCTTTTGCGGAGGGAATCGAGGGGCTGCGTGAGTCTGAGACCACCGAAATGTATTTGATGCGAAAGGGAAAAATACAATCACTCGTTCTGCCGCTGGGCTTGCCTGAATGGAAAGTTGCAAGGACAAATCATGCGTTTGGAATCGTTGATGGCGGAATTAAGTTGACGCAAAATTGTCATGGAAAAGGGATATATGCTCCGTTGTTTTTTGATCTCGATCCAAAGCGGAGTTGTAAAAAGAGGACTTGGCGGTTGTTGACGGTTGCTGAAGATTTGAATCGAGCCCGAAGTGATCAAGGTGCTGCCTTTCGGGTGCAGCTTGATAAGCAGCAGTGGTTCTTTTACCGGTCTTTGGCGAGCAAAGGGAACCGAACATTTTTTGGTGAAAATTTTGCCGGAGAATTCGTGTTTAAACAGTTTTCGAAAAACGGTTCGGTTAAATGCTTGATTGAGATTGAGTAAAGACGATTGGGAGTTTCAGTGGGTTAAATTTCAGCGGGTTAAATTCAAGCTTGTTTGACTTTGCTAAGGTGGTTTGATTTGGGAGTTAGTCTGAATCAATCAGATTGGCGACGATGGATAGGTTTTGAGAATCGAATGTAGATCATGGACGAACAACTTGCGGAGAACGTGGCGACCGTTCAACAACAAATTGCCGAAGCGGCTAGACGATCCGGTCGGGATGCTTCGGAGGTTTGCCTGGTCGGGGTCACAAAGTATGTCGACGTAGCAACGACTCGGGCTCTGGTTGCCGCAGGATGCCGAACCCTCGGGGAAAATCGCCCTCAGGTGCTTTGGGAGAAGTCCAGTGAAATGCAGGGCCTGGATGTGCGTTGGCATATGATTGGGCACCTCCAGCGCAACAAAGTCAAGCGGACGGTTGAATCGACTGCGCTGATTCATTCATGCGATAGTCTCAGGCTGCTTAAGTCCATACACCAAGCGGGGCTACAACTCGATAAGCAGGTAGACGTTTTACTGGAGGTTAACGTTTCTGGCGAAGCTGCCAAGCACGGTTTTTCCCCGGATGAAATTGAGTCGGTGATTGAAGCGGTTGAGCCCTTTAGCGGTCTGCGCGTGACCGGTTTGATGTGCATGGCAGGGCTCGGCAGCGACGAGCAAGATGTGCGTCGAGAGTTTGATTTGCTCCGTCAGTTGCGGGAATCGAATCGGGCGAACGTTCCGAAGAACGTTGATTTGCGAGAATTGTCGATGGGGATGAGCAGGGATTTTGAGGTTGCAATCGAGGCGGGCGCGACGTTGGTTCGCGTGGGTTCTTCGTTGTTTCGGGGGCTGCGATAACAGCTTAGGTGTGGGCAGTCGGAAATCGACTTGTTCAAGTAAACCTTGTGGTTCTAGAACCAGCATAAAGAACCAGCATAAAGAACCAGCATAAGCAAAAAAAAGGCCGCTCCCGATAGAGGAACGGCCGTTTATCGATCGCTGCAACGATTAGATATCGATACTTTCTCCAGAAGTATCCATTCCAGCTGCTTGCGGTTCTGCAAGTTCGCTTTGTCCAGCGAGGGAATGGTCAGCATCTCCGAGTGAGTCGAGATGCATCAGCTTTTTAATGAGCGGAGCGAGCAAAATTAAGGCCACGCCGACCGCCACGGCGACCCAACCAATGGTCGTGTAGACCGAGTTGACGTTTTCGATGTAAGCAATAGCCTCAGGTGTTCCAGCTTCGATTTCGCCATCTGAACTAAGGCTTTCCGAGCCCGATGCCCGTGCAATTAAGCCAGCGACAAAGTTGCCGGTTGCCGAAGCGAAGAACCAAGTTCCCATAATGATCGACGCAAGATTGGCAGGTGCTAAGCGGTTCATTGCACTTAATCCAACCGGAGAAAGGCAAAGCTCACCCGTAGTGTGAAGAAGATAGATCAAAAATATGAACATGACCGGAATCAAGGCACCAGGCGCTACCGAGTTAGCACCAACAACCAAAACCAGGAAACCGGCTCCCAATTGGATCATGCCGAGTCCAAATTTGGCACCTGCTGACGGCTCCAGTCCCCGAGTGCCGAGGAATGTCCAAATGAAAGCAAAGACAGGAGCAAGAAGAACGATATAGATCGCATTGATCGATTGGAACATCGAGGCGGCGACATCGAATCCAAAAATGTTTCGGTCAACCATACGGTCGGTGAGAAGAGAGATAGAAGATCCAGCTTGTTCAAACAGAGCCCAAAACAGGATCGAGCCAAAGATCAAAAACATACAAGCAAAAATTCGATCTCTTTCCACCGGTGCAAGTTTGACGACAGCTGTGAAGAGCACGTAGATCACAAGGAGTAATCCACCGATTCCCAAAAGCACACCAACGACAGCCTGATTTTGAACCAGTAGCCAACAAATAATGACGGCAGCAACGCCTACCACATAAAGGATCATTTCCAATGGAACGGTTAAATTTGGATTGGTTGACTCTCCTCGACCATGAAGTAGAGGTTTGCCCAAAATGAAAACGACCAACCCAAGAAGCATTCCGACTCCAGCTGCACCAAATCCGTAATTCCAGCCGTAGGTTTCTCCTAGATATCCACAGGCGATCGATCCAAGTGCCGCGCCTAAATTAATTCCCATGTAGAAAATGGTATAGGCACCATCTCGACGGACATCGGTCCGCGGGTAAAGCTGACCGACGATTACAGAAATATTCGCCTTTAAAAATCCCGAACCTACGATGATAAACGCTAGTGCGAGATAAAAGATCTGGACAGCAAAGCCATCGTGTCCTGAACCGTCTCCTTCGAAGGCCATCAAACCGTGACCTAACGTCAAGAGAAGTGCCCCGAATACGACTGCTTTTCTCTGGCCGAGAAATTTATCAGCGAGGTATCCGCCCAAGACCGGCGTGATATATACCAAAGAAGTATAGGCACCATAAAGAACTGCAGAATCTCCATCGGAGAAGAGCCAATGTTTGACGAGATAGAACATGAGCAGTGCCCGCATTCCATAATAGGAAAATCGTTCCCACATCTCGGCAAAAAAGAGGACGGCGAGTCCCATCGGGTGACCAAAAAATCGCTTATCCGTAATCTCCGGAAGTTCGATTGAGTTTGCGTCGCTCATAAAAAATTCCCGTTTCAGGTTGTTTTGTCGCAAACGATCCGCACCTAGTAAGGATCGAATTCATCTTTTGTTCAGAACAGCTTGGTCATTACCAAGATTAAAACTAGGTCTTGGAGTGGCGGCGTGGCGAGCCAGTTCGTCCCGCTGTGGAAGCGATTCAAGAAGAATGTCGCGTCGACAACAGAGAAGGATGAACATGTTTCGCCCTAAATTTCCCCATCCCAAGTGCGTGAGTATAAAAAAGCTTGAACGAATTTACAACGATTGGCTATTAGGAATCGCAATCTTTGTTGCGAAAGAGACGATTGGCCATTCGCCACTCCGAATTATTGTCAAAGATTGACTGTCGAGAGGTGCTTGTGTTTTTCCCCTGATTTACAGGTTCAGAATTCTACTCGTTTAGGAGCTGGGACAATCTGTTGCCGAAAGGGAGAGGATCAGCAACCGTGGATGGCGAAATTTGTCGCGGCGAATGATTCGACAACGGGCTACCTGAAGAAGCATCAATCGCAGCTCAAGGCTGGAATGACGTTTGGAAGCTCAATGGATTCTCCGGCTCCAGGAGCGTTCTCAGGCAAACCAATCCCGATTTTCGAATGAAATTCAGTCTGGTTTCATTTGAAATTGAGTGTCGCTGGTCAATAGAGCGATGAAATTTGACCGACGGAGCCTGGATGGAAGCCCCTTTGAAGTCATGAATTGTCTCCAATTCGAGGGTTTTTGCACTGAGAGAGCGAAATTTGCCTGATGTCGGCGATTTCAAACGCGAACCAATCGGGTCGAGCGATCCTATTCGCTGCCGCTAGAAGAGACGTCGCCCGATCCCTTACTGCCTCTAAGCCGTCTTTGAGAAAACCTTTGAACCCCCTGTATTGACTGATCGGTTCTTGGTTTTTAGTTGAGAAAGCTCGCCAATTGAAGTTTCGAAAAGAACTCGAACTTTTTCCTTATATGTTCCGAGAATGTTCCGAGAAATTTTTGCGAAAGTGAGAATTTGAACTAGGATGGCGTCCGGATGGGCATACCGGTTATACCGATTTTGAGGACGAATACTTGTAAAATACGGTGGTTTGTGGTCGAATTCGTCGCATTATCGGCGTTTTTCTTAAAAGTCCAGCCGCAGAACCCTTTTTACCCTTGCAGTCTGTGCTACCGAGTTCCGCCAACCGTTTATTTTACGTTTTCATCACGTCAAATTTTTCAGTTTGTTTCCCGCAATTATTCAGGCATCCAAATGAAGTCTCGCAAAAAAAAGACGCTTCCCATCCGTGCAAAAAGATATCGGGACAAGGGGAACAAGAATTTCGACTACAACAACCTTGAAGCTCGGCAATTATTGGCGGCAGATGTAGGGCAGTTCCCGACATTAGTCGTGGCCAACGATAGCGTTGAGGTGCTGAATCCTGCGACTTTAACGACGCATCAGGACCAATCGTCGGTCAATGACCACTCGATCGAAAATACTCACACCACTGATGTGAGTCTGCTTCCGACGGTGAACTACATTGGCACCACTGATTTGCTTCTGTTTGACACTCCGCTTTCGAAAGCCGATGGAATCACGATGCTGCGAGAGCATCTCGGGTTGGGAGAAAACGAGTCGATCAAGTTGCAAAAGTCCTGGAGCGATGCCTATGGCTTTGAGCACGCAAAGTATCAGCAATATTTCAATGGCCACCGAGTTCAAGGGAGCAGCTACTCGGTCCATATGAAGGATTCGATGATTGTCTCTGTGAGCGGTGATCGGGTCGCAATCGAGAATCCGGTTTCCGACATTCTCCTGACCAACGAGCAGGCGTTAGCGGAAGCGACCGGATACATTGGTGCCTCCCAGTATGCCTGGCAGGATCCGGTTCGCGCCGAACGGATGGGGCTTAATGGAGCGCCAGTGGGTGAGATTGTGTATGTGACTGACGCGAGTGGTTCGAGCGTGCCCACTTACAAATTTGATATGTACGCGCTTGATTTAGGTACGCGTGATTATGTTTACGTGAACGCCAACTCGGGTGCAATTGAGGCGGTGGAATCTCGGATAAGATACGCTGATGTCGCAGCGACAGGAACGAGTCATTACAACGGTGAAGTTAACTTTTTAGCTGACGAGTTTTCAAGCGGCGCATTTCGCTTGCAGCAAACGACTAACGGTGTAATCACTTTTGATAATCAAACTGGAGCCGTGGGCGACTTTACAAATGCGATCGATATTACTGCAAGTAGCCCTAACTTTGATTCGCCTAATGCGACCTCCGGTGTTTCTGCTCATTGGGGTGCAGAAAAAATGCTGTCGTTGTTGACCGATTGGTTTGGTCGAGATTCCTACGACGACGCAGGAGCGACGTTGACTTCTTACGTCAACGTTAGCAACAACCTGGTAAACGCATTTTGGAACGGCTCTGAGATGCAATACGGGGAAGGTGACGGTGTTAATTTTGGGCCGCTTGTTTCGCTTGATGTTGTTGGTCACGAGATTGCTCATGGAGTGACCCAGTTTTCTGCAGATTTGGTTTATGCGGGAGAACCGGGAGCGTTGAACGAATCTTACTCTGACATCTTTGGAGAACTTCTAGAGTATTACACAACGGGTACGAATGACTGGCTTGTAGGTGATCAGCTCCATTTTGCTGGCGATGGAATTCGTAACTTTATGGTGCCGAATTCGGACGGGCAGCCCGACACCTACTTGGGTGACATGTGGGGCTTCGGCGTTCATACGAATTCCGGTGTTCAGAACAAATGGTTCCATATTCTAAGCGAAGGTGAAGTTGGCACCAACGATAATGGCGATGATTACGATGTAACCGGGATTGGAATCGAAGATGCCGCCCAAATTGCTTACCGTGCTCTTAATACTTATTTGTCGGTCAATTCTCAGTACCAAGATGCTCGAGCGGCAGGCGTGCAGGCCGCTGTTGATATTTTTGGTAAGAACACGCCGCAGCATACCGCGACCAAAGATGCGTGGGAGGCAGTCGGCGTCTATTCTGAAGACGTTGTTGTCGAAACGGTTGATGAAGTCTTTCCAGGGTCAATGATTTACGCTTCCAGTGTGGTGGGAACGATTCCAGAGATTGGTCCGCGAAATCTTGTGATTGAACTCGATGCTGGCCAGACGTTGTCAGTCATCGTTGACGCGGATCCCGGGGTAATACCGAGTATTGATATCTTTGACCCCGCTGGAACCTTGCTCGAATCGGCCACTGCGACAGGGACACGGGTGATGGTTAATATTCTTCCAATCGTTGCTGCCGGTGAATACACCGTTGAGATTGATTCGGCTAGTGCGAATAATGGAGGTTTTGAGGCGCAGATTGTTCTCAATGCTTCAATGGAAGATGAGTTGGTTACGTTGGTCGACAACGGCTCACTCGCACAAGCTCAGGACATCATGAGTTCGAGCTTGGATCTTGCCCCTTTTGCTGCAGAGCGAATGGGAGCTTTTGGCGAGTTTGAAATCCGAGAGATCCCGTTCTTTGCCGGAGAGAATTTTGAATCAGGCGGTTTCGGTGGCGGTTGGACAACGACCTCCAGTCAGGCCGATGGGCGGATTCAAATTACCGATAGCATTACGACGGGAGAAGGTAGTTTTGGAATGTTCATGGACACCACCGGAACTGGCTTTTCAAACCTCAATGAAGCCATCTGGTCGGTCGATTTGTCCACGCGTTCGAACCCATTCCTCAACTTTTACTATGCGTCCTACGACGATGAGAACGATGTGCTTCCTGCCTCATTCAACGGAACCTTCAATGGTGACGGCGTCTCGGTTAGCGACGATGGAATCACCTGGCACACAATCTTGACAGACAGTGTGACGGACAGTGGCGACTGGAAGCAGATTTCAATCAATCTTGGCGATTTGGCGGAGACCGTTGGGCTGCAGTTGACTGAAGATTTTCAAGTGAAATTCCAACAGTACGACGACGACATGCTGGGGGCTGATGGACGAGCCTACGACGGTATCAGCATTACTGAAACTGAAAAGTCGGAAGATTGGTATCAGGTTAACTTGACTGCTGGTGATGTTGCTACGTTTGCTGTCGGGCAACTGGGCGATGCCGGTTACGTCGATCTTGAACTTTACGATTCGGCTGGCACTCTATTGCAAACTGGCATTTCCAGTCCTGGTTCGGATGGACATATCAGCCAATTTGTAGCCGACCAGACTGATGCTTACTTTGCACGTCTTGTTGGATCGGTGACTTCCTACGGACTCGTCGTGACCCGCGGTGCTGATTTTGATACGGGCTCCGGATCGACGACACCTCAGGACATTACGCTGACGGGGAACGTAGTCGGTTATGTGGACACCGTTTCAAAGGGAGTTGCTGACCCGGATGCGGCATCGGATCGTCAAGTGATGGATAATTTCTTTGATGGAATGACACTTTCAAATAATGTTACTGGCGGAAGTGTCTATGCCGTCCGTACTAGTTTCCAGGCTCCTTCTGGTTTACATGTGTTCGCTCCCTCCCCGACCAATGGCTCTGGTTGGCAGGCCGGAGTTGACGAATTGCGAGCTGATTTTGCGATACCGC
>JAALLA010000177.1 GCA_011087765.1 Pirellulaceae bacterium | reverse complement strand
GTTGACTGCGTGGTTTCCAACTGCGTTCTTAACCTCGTGCAACCCGAGGATAGGAAGCAGCTTTTCAGGGAGGTTTTTCGTGTGCTTAAAGTTGGTGGACGCGCTGCGATCAGCGATATTGTGGCCGATGAAGATATTCCCCTGCATATGCAGAATGACCCCACCCTCTGGTCGGGTTGCATTTCCGGGGCGTGGCGCGAAGATGAATTCATTGCTGAATTTGAGCGTGCGGGTTTTGAGGGAATGCACTTGGCCAAACGGGAATCCGCGCCATGGCAAACCGTCGAAGGCATCGAATTTCGATCGGTTACAGTCGTGGCTTATAAACCTGACGATTGTCCTTGCCTCGAGCGCAACCAAGCGGTTATCTATCGCGGTCCGTTTAACCAAGTTCTTGACGACGACGGCCACACCTACTACCGAGGTCAGCGGATGGCCGTTTGCGATCGGACGTTTAGGATGCTGCAAACGGGCGCTCTCTCTGATCAATTCTTCTTCATTGAACCCTACCAGGAAATCCCATTAAGTGAAGCCAAGCTCTCCGATTGCCAAGAACGCATTCGACCGGCTCGGGAGACAAAGGGGGATCTATACCAGCTAAACCAGGCACCTGACGACGATTGTTGTGGCGAATCCGCGTGCTGCTAACAACCTAGATAACGAACAGCTGACTGATGGGCTCAAGCATCAGACCGGCTATATGAGGAATTGATTTCGGATGAAACCCAAAACATCACTCCAGCACCGCGGCGAGCGATTTGCCGATCCGGCCGAACAATTAGTTGTGCTCGCACCGCAGAACGAATCTCAGCAATTCCAGGCTTCGTTAACTAAGGCTGGGATATCGCAACTGACGGCTAATCAAGTCGAAATCCTCCAGGTCAACCTTGGCAAACTTTGCAACATGACCTGCGACCATTGCCACGTGGACGCCGGCCCCGACCGCCGCGAAATCATGCAACGATTGGAAATTGACGCCTGCATCCAAACGCTGAAAAATAATCCGGAAATCAAAACACTGGATTTGACCGGCGGCGCTCCGGAAATGAACCCACACTTTTGCGAGCTGGTCACCTCGGCAAGAAAACTGGGCTGTCATGTAATCGATCGATGTAATTTGACGATCCTACTCGCCAAAGGCTACGAACATTTACCTGAATTTCTGGCAGCGAACCAAGTCGAAATCGTTGCCTCACTCCCCTGCTACCTCGAGGAGAACACCGATTCCCAGCGTGGAGACGGAGCCTACTCAAAGTCGATCGAAGCCTTAATCAAACTAAATTCGCTCGGCTATGGAAAAGCCGACTCCGGCCTCACCCTGACGCTGGTTTACAACCCCGTCGGAACCAACCTTCCACCGGCCCAACTAGACCTCGAGTCAGCCTACCGCAGCGAACTGCAAACACGCTTTGGAATCGAATTCAATCGATTATTTACAATTACCAACATGCCCGTCAGTCGATATCTCGACTATCTTATCCGTACCGGCGATTATTCCACTTACATGGAAAAATTAATCAATGCCTTCAACCCTGCCGCCGTGTCTGGATTGATGTGTTTAAATACACTCTCCATCGGTTGGGACGGCAAGCTCTATGACTGTGATTTCAATCAAATGCTGGAACTGAACCTTAAATCCCCCGCCCCAAGGACGATTCACGATTTCAATCACGACGAGTTAATCAATCGACCAATTCAAGTCGCCCAACATTGTTTTGGCTGCACTGCCGGGGCAGGTTCTGGGTGCCAGGGCTCCATTACTGAAACCTAAATTCAAGTTTTGAATTTGTGTTGGCGGTTGCCAACTGAGCCTTGCTTGTTTCTACTGTAACTAGTCCTGAAAGCCGATGAAACGATCGGGTGGAATAGAGAACCAATAGACCTAAAAATATATTTTTAAATACGACAGTAAGAGGAAAGACAATGCTTAACAAACTTAAATGGATGTTACCGGGAGTGCTAATTGCAATTTCAGTTATTGGTTGCAATCAACCGACTGTGGCACAAGATCCGGACGATGCAAAAGTTACCCATCAGGTTTTCTTTGATGTGAAAATTGGTGACGAAGAACCCAAACGAATTGTCATGGGACTATTTGGTGACACAGTGCCAAAGACTGCAGAAAACTTTCGTGCTCTTTGCACGGGCGAAAAAGGTAATGGAAAATCCGGCAAGCCACTCCATTACAAGGGAAGCGTATTCCATCGTGTCATCCCACAATTCATGCTTCAAGGTGGTGACTTTACCAACGGTAACGGCACCGGTGGCGAGAGCATCTACGGTGAGAAATTCGCAGACGAAAACTTCAAACTCAAACACACCAAGCCTGGCTTGCTTAGCATGGCCAATGCTGGCCCCGGCACGAATGGTTCCCAGTTTTTCATCACCACAATTAAAACGGGGTGGCTCGATGGAAGACACGTTGTCTTTGGCAAAGTTATCGACGGCATGGACACTGTAAAAGCCGTCGAAGCGGTTGGCAGTCGTTCTGGACGCACCAGCGAAATTGTTACGATCGTAGACTGCGGAGAACTTAAAGGCGACGACATGGTTAAAAAATAGTTCAAACGAAGACCTAAACCTAACCAAATTAAAAAAGACCACGACGGCAACGCCTTCGTGGTCTTTTTGTGGATGAAACTACGTTCCCAAAATCCTAGACACTTCAGTTATTCGCCCATCCGAGCTCATTAATAACAACGACAGTACCAGTTAAAACCGGGCCAAAGCGATTAGCGATTACTGGGAAATTTAAATCGTCCGCTGGCTTCGTCTCTTTTAATTTGTCCTCAATGGCAAATCACTTGACTGGCCCGGCAAACTCGGACTCATTCGCTTGGTGTTGTCGTCAAGAACTTTCTGTTACGGGCAAATTCGACGATGCCTAAGGAGAGTCTACCCGATTCAGCCGCAGAGTAGTTTTAGAATCGTTAGTCCACTTCAGTTCGAAAACACCAAAGATCTTCTTAGGTTTTTCACTTGGCTTGCTACAGTATTCATTTCGTTCGATACTCTCGACAAAGATCTCTACCTTTTTGTCAGCAACCCATTTCCAGGTCCCCTTAGTCACGACGCTCACATCATTGCCGCACATCGTACTGTTGTGTGCTTTAAATTTATTTTCACCCAATTGAAGGAACTGTCCAAAACTATTTACAAAAGCGTTTTGGTCCGGCGCGGCCGGGACCACATCGAGTAGATACTGGTCAACATTTTCACGATCGAATACATGCCCTTGTCTGGACTGCAGTTTGACGCCGACGAGGGGAAAAAGCCGTTCCATCCGTTGCTGCAAAGGCTCTTTAGCTTGCAAAGGCCCAGGAGGAACCGAGCTTACTGAACCTTCCCGCTGTTCTGTCTGTTGGTTGTTGCATCCGGCCACAGAACATAGGAGCACAAGGATTGTCAGCTGGAAAATATATATTTTCAAATCATTGGCTCCTTTGACGTACCCAGGAAAATCTGTCATTTTTGCCCCTTCAGTATGAGGCTTGCAAAGCGACGTTACAACGGTCGTCCTGCAATAATCTGCTGGTTCAAAAAACATCCGAATTACCGGATACGCTTGCTTACCTCCCAAGATAATTAGCCTTTTTTTAAAGTTCTCTTACTCAGGCCTCAGCTGCACTGGGCTATCTTGTTTTAAATTTCGGCAACCAACCAAGGCTCGGCTATCCATCAAACAATGCAGCACGATGGGGAAGCTTTTTCAATTTGCAGGCCTTAACCCACCCACTGATTTTCTCACTGTGCGTTACAGATTTAGATAGACGCCGTGCCCCACCAAGAGCCCAAGAGTTCGCTGCGCGTTACTTGTAACCCTAAGACCCGATTCCCCGCGTTGTGCTGTTTTATATATCGACTCGTCCCTGATCCATTAGTTATCTGCTGAGTACGGACTTACACCCATCGAGATGGTTGTGAGGGAACTTATGAGACGTGTTCACATTCTGCTTGTCGAAACAGACACGATCGCCGCTGTCGCCCAGACCGCCCGCTATGGGAGCGTCTCGTCCCTTTCGTATCTACTCAAAAACACTTCGGCAGGTCACCGAGAAGATGCCGGCCAGACATCCGAGACGCCATTTAAACATCAGACGCCTTCTACCACTTGATTGACAAACGGATTAAGGTCATGAATTCTTAAGCCAACCAAGTTTGACTAGGAACTTATCCATCTCCTGCACAGTCAGCTTGAAGTATTTCCCACCAGCTTGATCATAGCCGAAGAAGCCATGCTTCTGATCTGGATAAGATACCATTTTGCAGTCGTTGCCGGCTTTAGTTGATACATCAACATAAATATCTGCCCCGGCTTTCAGGTTATCTGCAGTACCAAAAAACATGATACAGGGGGGTTGTTTCCGTTCGGCAAAATTCAGTGGTGAGATTTCCTCCAATGGTCCATGTGATCGATCACTTAGTTTTTTGCTTCTGCCCAAACGTCTGTTAATTGCTTCAGGGAAATGTTTACTTTTTGCGATAGCCAATGCGGGGTTGAACAGAACCATTCCATTAGGTTTGGGGCTGACCTTGAGGTTATCTGATTTGGCATTGCAACCATCAATGACTGCAACACACGCTGCAAGGTGCCCTCCGGCAGAACCACCACCTGAAGCAATCCGATTCGGGTCAATACCCAGCTTACCAGCATTTGCTCGAACCCAGCGCATCGCTGATTTTGCATCCTCAATGCAATCCTCAATCTTAGCGTTTTGACGGGTCTTCACTCGATACTCTACAGTGATTGCAACCATACCGCGTTCTGCGAGGTACTTGCAGTGAGGTTCGAATTTAGCAGGGCTTCCCCCGTTCCAGCTACCACCGTGAAAGAACACCGCGGCTGGTATCTTTTCCTTATTCTTATGATTCTTTGGATTGAAGACGTACAAAGGAAGTTTAACCTTCCCAACAGTCTTGTATATGTGTGCCTCTCCTCCATCGGGAGCCTGTGCATACTTCTGCGTTTCCTGTGCGGTTGCATTAATTGATAGAGGCAGAAGCGAAAGTATGATCAAAATTTTTTGCATAGAGCTATCCTTTTAGTAATCAGTCTGCTACGGGACGGCAGGGAATTGGTTCGAGAACCGCTTGACCGTGTGCTTTGCCAAACCGTTTGCAACTAGCGACTGGCGATACGATTCAAATCGACGTGGTCCAAATTCGTTAACATCCAATTCGCCATAGGTTAACTTAATTCCGGTCAGGATAGCCTTGATTATGAACCACTCATTTTTTGATCGCCGCTTTCATGACGACACTCTCACTTGGCATACTTTGCAAATTCAACCGCCAACAACCCCACCCTAACCGCTTCAAAAGGGGAGGGGACAATTGGCATTAATTCCTCGTTCTTTGCCCATAGATCGGCGATGAGGATTTTGTACCTGGTGCGACTTTCACGAGTGCAATTCTAACGAAGATAATGAACTTTGCCGTGGATGGAAACCACGGCTTTTCCAGAGGCTTTGTACCACCGATCCTTGGGCGGAGTGCTTCCGCGAGAATTTTTGCGACGTGTCATTCGTGCTTCCTTTACAGGGTTACGAATAGATCCGGTACAGTACCGGATTTATCCAGCTAGTCCTGTCGCACGTTTGAACATCAAACGGTTGAAAACAGCGTGTTTTCTCGACTGATAGAGAGTGGACCCGATCGGGATCGAACCGACGACCTCTACACTGCCAGTGTAGCGCTCTCCCAGCTGAGCTACGGGCCCTGGGATAGTCGCACGTCAAGCATAGATACGTGCGAAATTACATCTCGAGAACAGCCTTTGCCAAGTCTCTTGAGCGGATAAAGTATCAACACACCCAATCGGTGTCAAGGACGGCCATTAAAACCATTCGCCTTTATTTAACAACGCGAAACGGAACTATTGAGTTGCTATAATTCCATTCCTCTTAAAATAGAAGCAATTTTCCCCGAGAGTTCCGCATGCGCCTTTTATCTAACCACTCAACTATCTCGCTTCTCTCCGTCATCCTTGTTTTTTGCTTAAACCTCTCGACGATCGCACAGATTGAAGAACCGAAACAAACAGTTGAGTTGATCGTTCTTGGCATTGCTCAGGACGCGGGATTTCCCCAGGCAGCCTGCCAGAAGCCATGTTGCAAACTAGCTTGGAAAGACCCAAGTATACGGCGTCACGTCGCTTCGCTGGGACTTGTCGATCACGCGACCGGACAAAAGTGGTTATTTGACTGCACGCCCGATTTTCCACAGCAACTACAATTATTACACGAACTTTCGCCGGACAACCCTGAGCACACCGAATCGCCGATCCTCGACGGAATTTTTTTAACCCACGCGCATATCGGACATTACTCAGGGTTGATTCATCTTGGGCGGGAAGTCATGGGAGCTCGCCAAATCAAAACTTATTGCATGCCCCGCATGCAAGGCTTTCTTTCTCAAAACGGCCCATGGAGCCAACTGGTAAAGCTGGAAAATATCAAACTCATGAAACTGGCCGGCAGCGATTCCATTAAACTAAACAGTCGCATCAAAGTGACACCGTTTCTTGTGCCACACCGGGATGAGTTTTCTGAGACTGTTGGTTTTATAATTCATGGACCTAACAAATCTGCTCTCTTTCTTCCGGATATCGACAAATGGTCTCGCTGGAATCAATCAATCGAAAAGATGATCGAAGCTGTAGACATCGCCTATCTAGATGGAACGTTTTTTGAAAACGGCGAAATCCCCGGTAGGGATATGGCATTAATTCCTCACCCGTTTGTCAGTGAATCGATCCGTCGGTTTTCGCCCTTGCCAGCCACAGAAAGAAAAAAAATTAGGTTCATCCATTTCAACCATACCAACCCTGTACTCCAGGCCGCCAATGCTGCAACACGAAAAATTAATCAAGCAGGCATGGCCATCGCAAAAGAAAAAGAAATCGTCAAACTCTAACATCTGACGACATTCAAGTTGATTTTTAACGTGACGGTACACAAATCCTCGGTTTTTCCGATACCTCCAAACGTTCCCCCCCTGCATTTCGAATCAAATCACGAATAAACTTAGAGCTCCATACTTGGTTGGAAATCGATGAAGATTTCCCGCCGACAAAACTAACGATCCAACTACGTTCAAATAGATATTCCAAAGGAAAAATGAGATGGCGGAAATTACTCTTAAAGGCAATCCCTGCAACACGACCGGCGACCTACCTGCAGCAGATGCAGCCGCTCCCGGATTTACATTAGTTGCGGGTGATCTTAGCGAAAAAACGATGGCCGATTTTGCAGACAAGAATGTTATCCTTAACATCGTTCCCAGCTTTGACACAGGAACTTGTGCACTTTCTGTAAAAACTTTTAACACTAAGGCCGGGCAACTGGAAGACACTGTCGTTGTGAACATCTCGAAAGATCTACCTTTCGCGCAACAACGCTTTTGCACTGCTGAAGGTGTTGAGAACGTCACGAATCTATCTGCCTTTCGGTGCAGTGAATTCGAAGGCAACTACGGCGTTGGACTCGTCGACGGCCCACTCAAGGGTCTTCTCACCCGCGCGGTAGTCGTGGTCAACAAGGACGGGAATGTAATCCACACTGAATTAGTCGGTGAAATCGCCGACGAACCCAATTACGATGCCGCGCTTGCATCGATTGGTTAATTCCATCGAGAGAATTCAAAGTCAGGAGCGGTGTCACTCAATACCGCTCCTGCTTTGGTTTTAGCATCGCAAACAGACCGGCAGTTAAAGATACGCGGTAAAATTTGCGTTCCCTTAACGAGATCGGTTATAACAACGTCTTAAGGACTACGTTTCAAAAATGGATTGTGAGTCGCTGAACGCCTCGCGATATTACTATTGAAATCATGACTGAGCAAGTATTTTAGGAGTTGAGCACAACCATGCCTGGTCGAGAGCATTTCTCAAGTCTTCTCGACGTCGCTTCCGATCCGATTTGGTCAATCTCATTCGACGGGCTTCAACTCCTCCACCTCAACCTAGCTGCCTCATCAGCCTTTGGACGCTCCCGTGAATCAATGCTGGAATCAGATCGAGAATGGCAGCTATTAATTCAAGAAGAAGATCGCATCTTACTCAACGATCGCTTTAGCAAGATCCAATCCCTTCAATCGTTCAGCCAAAAATTTCGAATTCTCACTCCGAATCATCAGCCTAATTTGCTGCAAGGGCATTTTCGTTTAGTTAACGGATCGGACCCCACTAAGCAATTTATTGCTGCGACGGCTCATGCGATCACTCGTGGAAACTCAAAAACACAACGGCTGGAAGAATCTTTGGCGATTTACGATTCGCTGTTAGAAAGCCTGCCGATTAATGTGTTTCGAAAAGACCGTGATGGAAAAATCGTTTTCGCTAATAACCGGTACTGCGTAGACCTCGGACTTGCGCGAGAGGAAGTCCTCGGCAAGACCGATTTCGATTTTTTCGAACCGGAAACCGCCAGGAAATACCACGCCGATGACCAACGCGTTTTAACGACAGGGGTTCTATTCCATGACACGGAGGTCCACCCCTCAAATGACGGCCCGATCCACGTCGAAGTCTTAAAATCCGCAGTCACTGACCAGACTGGCAATCGGATTGGAATTCAGGGGATGTTCTGGGACATAACGGATCGAAAAAATGCGGAAGTCGCATTGCGCCACGCAAAAGAAATTGCCGAATCAGCAAGCCAAGCGAAGAGTGATTTCCTTGCCAATGTGAGTCACGAAATCCGAACTCCCATGAATGGAATTATCGGCATCACAGACCTACTCTTATCCAGCTCCCCCAACCTCGAGGACCGAGAGTATCTCAACATGATTCAGCACTCCGCTGAATCTTTACTAGATTTGATCAATGACATACTAGACTTTTCTAAAATCGAAGCTGGAAAAATCGAATTAGAGTGTCAACGTTTTGAACTCAAAGAAGCACTTGGGGATACCCTTCGTTCACTCGCGTTTAAGAGTATTGAAAAAAACATTGAGCTGATTCTTGAAGTCGCTCCCAATGTCCCCGCCTTCATCATCGGCGACCTCACCCGATTGCGACAAGTGATTGTTAATCTGGTAATCAACGCCTTGAAATTTACACAACAAGGTTCTGTAAAGCTCGCTGTTGAAAAGTCTAATGTCTTTGAAGGTGGGGCCGAATTGACGTTCCATGTAATCGACTCGGGAATCGGCA
>JAALLA010000176.1 GCA_011087765.1 Pirellulaceae bacterium | reverse complement strand
CGGTTCAATTAAATAGTGGCGATCCAATTCCCTGGTCCAGCACCGATGTTGACCTGAAAGTCGTGGATGCCACTGGGCGGCATGTTTACCTCGATATGAGTTCTGTCATACCAGGTTTTAGTGGAACGGACGGTTTGACGTCCGAGGGAACGATCAGCGTGGATGGAGGGGTTACCAGTCTCGCAATTGACTTCTCCGCGAGTCAGACAATCGTTGATTCCACCAGTGGTGGTCAAGCTCATATCGACACACGAGAGATCACTCGTCCGGGAACGGACTATCTGGAGTTTCCGGGTACTGCAAACGCGTTTCAAGTGCTTCATGAGTTAGCTCAGGATCTGCGAAACAATCGCGAGATGAGTAACGCCGACTATGCGAGTGCCTTGGATCGTCGAATTGGTGACCTGGGTGAGATGGCAGATCACATACTGGTAACGATGGGACGGCAGTCAGCGTCCTTGCAGTCCCTGGAAGAACTAGAGTATCGGATTGAAGATCTCGAGCTCGAGGTGGAAACTCAGTTAAGCAATGTAAAGTCGACCGATATTCCGGAAACGGTTTTACGCTTGCAAAATGAACAGTCTTTGCTGGAGTTTACCTATTCAGTGACGGCTCAAATCACTTCAAAAAGTCTACTGAATTTTCTCCGTTAATCGACGGTAGTTGTTGAAACCCCATCTTGGAGGATGGCGGTTACTCAATCAGGATACCGGTGCAAATGAGCTTGGATCAAGCCAGTCGAATCGTTGGTTGACTTAGGAGAGTCTGGACAGCTGACTGGAACTGTCGACAGAGTCGTTTAATATTTCTGGCCACGCTTCGGTTAAGCGTGCAACTGGATCTTCGACTCCAAGGTTCTCGAGAAGGCGAAGGCTAGCGAGGTCAGAGCAGTCGTACGGAGTCTCTAGTTCTTTGCGTTGGTAGTAGTTTGCCAGATCGTCAGCGACAGAAACTAGAGCGACGAATCGTTTGAATTTCCCGGACTCAGCAGGATTGTGGTGATGACGGGCTACGTTGACGAGTTCCTCAGGTAAGTGGTTGCGAAGCAGGAACCATTCACCAATTTCTGCATGAGACGTTCCAATGTAATCAATTTCTGCGCGGATGACGTCGTGGCGTTCGCTGAAGTCCATTGCGTCGAGTGCTTTAAACTCTTCGGGTGCCGCAGTGGCCAGGAGGATTCTGCCGACATCATGCAACAAGCCGGCGGTGAATTCCTCGCCTTGAATCCCAAGCTTAAAGAGCTTGTTCAATTTGGTGCTGATTACACCCGTTAAAAAACTATGCCGCCCAAGAATCTCTCGAACCTGAACTTCGTCCATGTCCATTTGATTTAGCATGCTGGAATAGCATGAGACGAGAATCATTTGTTTGGTTTGTCGCGAGCCAAGACGGTTGATTGCCATTTTCAGACAGGAGATCGGTTTGACGCCGGGCGCCCGGGGAAATAACGGGCTGTTCGATAGCGACAAGATGTCTCTGGTTAGCCGAGGGTCTTGCGCAATGATATTAGCGAATTCCTGAGTGCTGGCGTTAGGGTTGTCAGCAATCTCGATCGCTTTAAGAGCGATGTCCGGAAGCATCTTAATGTCTCGGGCCGTCTGGATAAGCTTCTCGGTTAGCTTTCGTTTCGATTCGGTATTCGGGAGGTTTAAGATCGTGTTATTCACAATGATTTCCGACTGGATTAGGAACGCATTATTGATGAAGAATTGTATTGAGATAGAGCATGCGTATTATCAAATTATAGAACACACTAGACAGCAGATGCGACTGGATTTTTGTTTTTTCGCACGACTCGCTTTGCTCGTATTCTCCTATTAATTGAATCGAAGTAATTTGAATTTGGGTGTGTTAATTGTTTTTGAAAAATGGACAAACGTCTTGCGGGATCGCTTGAGCGACTGCTTGTACTTGTTTTGTCGATTATCAGGTTTTATCGCCGTTGGACTTCCGAAACGTGATGTTTAATCGAAACACTGATCACCCCAGATGACGGTATTGATTAGCGGCCATTTCCATAACGAGAGCCGGTCGGGAAAGTTTGCGACTTCCGCGAGAGCTTCGGGACGAAAGAGAGAATTTGCAAAATCACTACTTTCGAGTTTCTCTTTGATCCAGGGTTGCCAGTCAGAACTTAGCCAATGTGGAAGAGGAGTTGGGAAACTCATTTTGGGCCGTTGTGCGAGTTCAGCGGGCAAAAGGCCAGAAGCTACTGAGCGGAGGATGCGTTTGGATCGAAGGCTTCCTCGTTCGGATAAAGCGTGAGAGTTAAGCCATGGAGAATTTTCGCTTGGTGCAATGTCAATTTTGTAATGGTGCGGCAGTTGGACAGCATTTTCAATAATGACATGATCTGCATACGGCACCCGGGCTTCGAGGCTGGCAGCCATGGTCGCCGTATCGAGTCGCCTTAGGAGGCTTTCGAGATTTACACTGATGAGAACGCCTGCGTATTTTTCTGCAGTAGGAATCTCGCCGTGTGCATCGAACATTTGTTGGTAATGGGAGGTGATTAGTTGTGGTATTTCGTCTGAATAATACTCTGGCCGGAAGAGTGCTTTTTGCGCACTCCATGGAACCAGGCCATTGGCTGTCAGGTAGTGTTCAGCCAACGAGGTAAAAGTGTTCTGGCCATATTGTTGGTTAAGGCCATTTTGGAATTCGAGCTGTTGTGGAGCGCTTAGTTGGGCAGAGTCCCGGGAGCGGTCGAAGTCGTTGCCCGACCAGTGTTGCGTTGCGTATCCGCAAAACGCTTCGTCGGCGCCTTCCCCTCCAAGAGCCACCCCGCAAAACTGTTTCAAATGTTTTGCAATATTGAAGATGATGGCGTCGGTTGGCGTTGCAAGCGGGGACTGGAATTTGCTGACGAGAGATTGCCAACTGTGAAGATATTGCTCGCTGGTGATCCGCACTTCTGAATAATCAAAATCGAGATGAGCAGCGCATGTACGCGCAAATTCGAAATCGCTACCCGCTTCATTTGCAGGTGGGTTATTGACTCCGCCTCCACAGACCCCTGTCATTTTGCTGCCAGATTCCTGTCTGATCAACGTTGCCAATGTATTGGAATCAACTCCTCCGCTCATCATCATCCCAACGGTAACATCGCTTTTCAGGTGTTGTTGAACGGTCTGCTTTAACGATTCAGCGAGTTGGGCTGACGCGTCTTCGAAACTAAGCGAGGGTTTGGCTGTTTGTGTGGGAGGAACCCAATAGAATTCACTGCTTAGGTCCGGGTAATGAAAGGTGACGATTTCACCCGGCAGTAAAGTCGAGATGCCTTGAAACACCGTATCCCGGCCAAGGGTGATTCTCAGTGTTTGCAGGTAGTGGGAGATGGTCGCCAGATTGGGTTGCGTTGTGAATCGTGGGTGCATTCTGATGGCGGCGATTGAGCTGGCGAAAACAAAGTCTCCGTCGATTACGGCATAGAACAGGGGTTTCATGCCGACCCGGTCTCGCACCAGCCATGTTTTGCCAGTCCGGAGTTCAACCGCTGCGAAAGCAAACATGCCGCGGATTCGATCAAGGCACTCTTTGCCCCACAGTGCCCAGGCCTCGGCTAAGACCTCGGTATCACATTGCGTTCGAAGTTGGATACCATTTTCCAACAGCGACTGGGTGATTTCATCGTCGTTGTAAATTTCTCCGTTATAGACAAATGCGTATTTGCCGTTTTGAGAAATCCAGGGCTGCTGACCGTGCTCGATATCGCGAATGGCGAGTCGCCGATGCGCCAGCGTAATCTGAGCGTGACGAAAAAATCCAGATCCGTCCGGGCCGCGGTCCTCCATCGTGTCTCGCATCTTAAGCACCCGAGACTCATCAAGCAGGTCGCTCTTGGGGCCGGTGATGATGCCCAGAATTCCACACATAACAGTCCATTGGTTAGTGAAAGATGGCGCGAGCTCATCGACGAAGATTGAGCTGCGACTCAGGTCGGTCATCGAATCGATGGCTTCGTCTTGTCAGATTCAAATCGCCAATTGGCGATTTGAGTCCGGGACTACGCAAAAGATGTTGAGACTAACTTAAGCGATCGTGTTGACGCCACTGGATTGGATGATTGGTGGAATCTCTCCATTGTTTTCAAGTTGCACAGCTTGTTCCCGGATTTGGGCGTAGCTTTCACGAAGTTGTTTTGTGAATTTAATAGCGTCGGAGAAATCCTGTTGTTCAATTCTGGTCATGATGAAATGCAACAACCGTGCAACATCAACAGCAACTGGGTACTTTTCGGTGTCGAGACCGCTGTGAATTCCCATGATTAATTTGTTAGCTTCATACCCATACTGCTGCTGCATTTTTTGATCGTTGGATTCTTTAGCTGATTTGGCAGCTTCAAGGGAAGCGATGGCGCGGTCGTAAAGGACGAGTAGCATGTCGATTCTCGAAAGTCCTTTGATCATATTATCGAGCACTTGATCACTTTGATACGCCATTGGTTTACATCCTTTTAAACAGAATTTAATTCTTGTTCGGCTATTGCCATTAATTTATTGCGAAAGTTCTAAAGCGACGCGAGTTGGCTGGTTAGAAAGCTGCTTGTACCCTGCAGGTCGCTCAAGACTCTCTCTAACGCAGTGAACTGGGCGATCAAGTCTTCCGTTTTGGATTCACTGATTGCATTCACACGTGCGATCGAGGCATCGAGTGATTCGATTCTCAGCGTGAAGTTATCTTCGGCAGTCTTGATGGTGCCGACGCTGGTATCGAGTAGTTCACCAAAATATTTATCCAGAGACGAACTGATTCCCCGGGAGATGTCCAGGTTTGCTTCGACTCCACCAGACACCTGACCTGAAGTTAAGGTGACACGTACCTGAAGGTCAGCGGTATTGGCGTTTTCGGAGTCACCGATGAGGACACGTCCGGTTCCCGTGGCTGTCTCGACCACGCCATCGACGATAAAAGAACCCGCTACGTCTTGCCCGACGCCCGTTTCTGTTCCGTCGAATCCAAGAATGCTGCTGGCAGTTCCTGAAATGGCTGATATTTCTGACGAACGTCCGTACCTCTGTGAAGTGATTTCGAGGAATCCAGATTCCAGTGAGATATCGACATCATCAAAATCTCGCGTATCGATGCCATTGATTCGAGATTGAAGGTGACTCGCCATTTCTTCCTGAGTATACGTGCCGGACGCCAACGTGATGGTTTCTGTATCCAGACTGTCGATCGACAGTTGTATCTCATTGTTCGAGGAGTCAATGACGATCGAGGTGCCCAGTGCGCTGGTTGCGGTAACAGCACCTCGTTCGGCAGACTGTAAAATGTCCACTTGGTAACTCGACGTACTTGTTTGGGTGCGAGTACTGCCCAATAAGAAACTAACGCCGGAGTTGTCACTGGCACCGCTCATGCCAAAAACGCGTTGGATGTCAGTGGGTTCGATTCCATCGGTGTTGCCCTGCAGAGCGCTTTCAAGTTCCGACGAGTTTATTATCAGTTTTCCACCATTATCAATGTCGATTCCAAGTTGTGAGAAGCGATTGATCGAGGAAGCGAGTCCGGGGACGCTCTCGGTCACCATGGAACTCAGGGTGGTTTTCAACGTGGAGACGGTTCGGTTGCCCAGAAGAGGACTTGCAGTATTAGTCGCTGTGTTGAACGCGGTTTGGTCGTCAATGTATTGAATCATGGAATTGTAACTTTCGACAAATCCCTCGATCGATGCTTTAGCGGCCTCGGTGTCGCGCGTTACTTTTATGTTGATGTCTTTTGAAGCGTCTGCTGACTCAAGGTTTAATGTGACGTTTTCTATCAGCCCGTCGATCACATTGGAATCATACTCTGCGACAATAGCACCGGCACCAGAGCCAAGTTGGAGTTGAGCATTGGCCGCGTCTTGAATAGCGGCTCCGGAAAAATCAGGCAGTACTTCGGTTCCGGTCGGCGTGATTAAATTATTAGTGACGTTGATTTCGTTGGCTTCGCCTGTGTATTTCGATGTTAGGAGAATTCGATGTGCCGAGTTGGCTTGATCAAAAACAATCGAAGCTGAGACGTCGTCTGATTGGGTGTTGATGGCATTAACAAGCCCGTCCACAGTATTGTTTGAGCTGTCAATTGTGATGTCAGTCGCGGAACGGTCACCCACTTGAAATGAGATGGTGCCAGTTGAGATCGTTGTGGAAGGATCATTAAACCCTTGAGATCCGATCTGGTGGGCTCTTGCCAGCGAATTAACTCTTACATTGTAAGATCCCGGAATCGCTTGGGACTCGGAAGTCACCGTCAGAATCGACTCGTCGCTTGAAGATGCCGTGGTTTGGTCAAAGACTGAACCGCTTGAGCGGTTAAGTAGACTCATGCTGGATTTAAGTGAAAGGAGTCGCGCTTCGACACCCTGGAACGCAGCTTGTTCCGTAAGAATCTCACTTTTCTTGACATTCAGGCGGTCAACCTGAGATTTTTGAAGGGAGACGAGTCCTTCGATGATCGACGTGGTGTCGAGTCCACTGACGAGTCCATCAATGGAAAACATGTGAATTCTCCCAGCGGCTAGGGAAATGAAACGTTTTTTGTCTTATTAAACGAAACAATGAAAGTTGGCCGAAGCCGACTTTCATCGTCGCTGTGTTGAACCAGCTCCCCGCAGGGAGCCCAGTTCGTTTATCTATCAAGCTTCATCGGTTCAACGAAGCTGGTAATCGTATGTTTTCTCGGCTGATTTAGCCAAGTAGCGAAAGGATCAACTGTGATGACTGGTTCGCACTTGAAAGAACCGAAGCACCTGCCTGAACCAAAACCTGGCTGTTGGTGAACTTCGAAATTTCGTCAGCGAAATCAGTGTCACGAATAACCGACTCTGCGTTTACAGTGTTTTCCAATGTTGAACGCATGTTCGTCGCAGTCGACTCCAGTGTGTTACCTTGGAAAGCACCAAGTGTTCCACGTAGAGTTGAGATTTCATCGATGGCTGCATCGATGACACCAATCGAGTCTTGAGCTCCAGCAGCCGAAGTGACGCTGATATCATTCAAGCTGGTGAATTGGTTGCCGGCCACACCGATTCCCAATCCGGTCGAATCAACTGAATCAATTGAAATTGAAACGGTTTGATTTTGGTTAGCACCAATTTGGAAGATCAATGAGTTGTCTGCAATTGTAATGTTGCCTTGAGCACCAGTTACAGTCGACGTAAGGTCAGCAGCATCTTCTGCGATGCTAACCATGACGCCCTGTGAAGCACCAGCAGATCCAGTCAAAACGTTTCCGCTACCTGTTGCAGCGTTACCGCCGATGGTACCAGCGATGTTAACGCCAGAATCTTGAACAAGAGTGGTTCCAAAGCCAGAACTTGTGCCGGCAGCAGCGGTATCAGAAATGACGTCAATTGTTGCTGCGGTTCCGAAAGATTCGGTTCGCAAACGTGTAGCAGTACCGTCTACGTCGGCAACGACTCCGGTTTGTCCGCTAAATTCGTTGATTCGATCAACAACGGCATTTTGATCAAGGCCAGCGTTGAGCGAAATACTTACTCCGTTAAGAGTTAGTGTCTCTGCTGCAGCTAGGGCTGCAGTTTGGTCTGTACCCGCATTTGTATTAGCTCGCTCAGCAACAGTTGTGACTGCTACAGCGTAAGAGCCTGCTGAAGTGTCTGAAGTTGCCTTCAGGAAGGTAACGTCCGCATCACTCGCGGTTCCCTGTAGTCCTGAAGATCCGTCAAGCAGGTTAGAATCGCCAAACTGAGTGTTGGCAGCAATTCGGTTGATGGTATCCAGAACGTTGTCGATTTCAGCCTGGTTTGCTGCGAGTGCGTCGGCATCGTTAACACCGGTGTTTGCCGAATCGATTGAAAGCGATCGAGCCTTTACCAAGAGACTGTTGATTTCAGTTAGAGCACCTTCTGCAGTCTGAACAACGGCAACCGCTTTGTCGGTATTATCGATGGCAGTTTTCAAACCAGCGATCTGAGCTCGCTGCTTTTCAGAAATGACCAAAGCCGCTGGCCCATCGGCACCACGGTTAACTTTGAAACCTGATGAAAGTCGTTCGATCGACGTATTAAGATTGCTTTGTGAACGGCTTAAGTTGTGTTGTGCGTTAAGAGCACTAACGTTGTTTTGAATGCCTAACATGTGAGTGGGCTCCGATTAAAATGTGTTGGTTTTGGGGGGTAAAAGGTCTTGCATCCTTGAACAAAATTTTCGGGATCCTTCCCTCTGAGCTTTGTCGTCTTCAGCTTTAGTCAACAATGTTCTGAGCGGCGGACTCCGCAGCGACGCGAGTTGAGTACTCACCCGCCTGGACTTTTGCCTGAATCTCAACAAGTAAACGTTCACGAACATTCAAATCGCCTTCTAGACGTTCAAGAAGTTGACTCGGTTTAACCTCATCCGACTGATCGACTTCTTTTCCGTTTTCAACGTTTTCCGGCTTGGTGCTGGAATTGTTGATTTGAAAACGATCGCGTGGATTGTTGCCGTGATTATAAATTTCCATAGTTGCCTCTAATGTTCTTCCGACATGCGGGTTATCGAAGGGCTTTTGAGAAACTTGCCCCCACAAAGCAAAAAAAAAATGGAGAACGTATTATTGCCCTTCGTTACCCGCGGGAACCCGCATAATCCTTGCTAGCGGACTTAAGACGGTTATGAATTCAAGGCTTTTGTTTCGATAGGAGAAGATAGTCGACTTTAACGATTGCGCAGAAGCTATGGATTGAGTGGAGACTTAGGGTCTTCGATTTGTATTCGAATCGAAGATGTTTGCGAGATGTTCCACTAGATAGAGACGTTCGCTATGCAACAACTTCAATTGTGGAAATTTGCCACGCTGTTCTTATGCGGAAGCTTCGCTGGATTGCTGTGTTTAAATGTATTTTGGAGTGAGGCCGGCTCACCCGAAGATGCAGGCGAATCAAAAATCACGCAACTGGGCTTAGATGAGTTAGGGAATCCCCGCCCATTTGTTGGTGAGGCAGGTCAAGTTGCGGGTTTGAACGGCGGTGCTTCCGCTGCGGATGCCGGTCAGTCGCTCAACGAAACTGGTTCGGCATCGAAAACAGGCTCTTCGGTCGCATTGCTCCAACACGGAGATCATTACTTAATTGCCGGCAATTACCCATTAGCATTGGGGAACTACCAGAAATTTGAGAAAGAAAATGGTACCGGCGGGAGCTCAATTCTTCTCAGAAAAGCAATTTGTTACGAATTAAGTGGCGATTACTATTCCGCTTCTCATGCTTATCACGATGCGATTTTCCAGTCTGGTAAAAATGAAAATCACAAGCTTTTGGCGACGGTCGGCTGTTCTCGGGTGCTGGCATTTCAAGG
>JAALLA010000015.1:27972-41124 GCA_011087765.1 Pirellulaceae bacterium | reverse complement strand
GGCTCTGGTTGGCAGGCCGGAGTTGACGAATTGCGAGCTGATTTTGCGATACCGCAAACACAGGTGACGATCCTCGTGGGCGCGGAAGAGAGTGAAACCGACATGGGAGTCATTCGCGCCTATGACGTCGAGGGTGTTGAGATTGATGAGGCCTTCAGTCGCCCATTGAATCCGGGCGAGACGCAAGTCGTTCGTGTTAACAGTCCGACTCGGCAGATTGCCTATATCGTTGCCAGCGGTTTCCAAAATGATGTGACTCCACTGGACACGATTGGATATGAAGTTCCACAAGAGGCCGCCGACTATTATTCGGTCGATGTTCAGCCAAACTCATTGGTAGATGTGATGGCAACGCTACCTGGAAGCGGGCAATATCTGTTCAACAACGATTTGATTGATGGGGGCATCGTTCAATTTCAGATGGATTTGATTGATCCATCTGGAGTCGTGGTTGCCTCGGGCAGCGATGCTATGAGTTACTTTGCGGAATCGCCAGGCACATACTTAATCAAGGCATCTGCAGTAGCGGGTGAAGGGAATTATGTTCTCGGATTGAACAGTGAGGTTCAGGAAGACCGATTTGCTCTGGGAGACCTTGGATTGGGTGTCGCCATGGACGATGCCTATGAGGGGCAAGGCTACCTGCTTTATTCGGTAGAGAATTTGTTTACTCGGTTCCCTTCGAATCGCCCATTCTATCAAAATGCCCAACATGTAATCGCAGTTCGCTACAATGCAGCGGCACAAACTTGGGAATATAACGATAATAATTTCCCGTCTTCACCTTCCGGTGGTTGGAATGCATTCACTTCAGCTGAAGGTGATCGATTGTTAGCGGTTGTTGATTTCACTGCTGAGCAAGTCAATTCTCTGGAAGGGCTGACGGGTAGCGTTCACGGCATTCCGGTCGGCTTTGTTTCCTCGGACATAGAGTTCACCGCGAATACATGGAATGGATCCTCGAACTCTGGAGAATTTGATGTCTCTGGAAGCTACTTCCGAACCGGTGACGAGTGGACATCGGTTGGGTCCGCCAATTATGGTGTCGCGGCGGATGACAACTATCAGGGTACCGGCTACTTAATGTATTCGGAGGAGGCAGTCCAAACTCGATTCGCTGCCGATGCACCGTACGAAAATAACGCGACCAATGTGATGTCCGTACGTTACAACTCGAGTGCATCGACCTGGGAGTATAGTAATAACTTTGACTGGGTTGCATTCACGCCCGTGGCGACCGATCGATTACTCGCAAGAGTCGATCACCAAGCAGACATCGTGACGTCCCTTGAAGGAACATCTGGTGTCGTTTTCGGAATCAAAGCAGGATTCATCGAATCGGATATTGAATTTTATGCAAACCAATGGGATGGGGCATCCAATGCCGGTGAATTTGATTTCACTGGCAGTGAGTTCCTAACCAAAGATGATTATTTCGAACTCGGAAATGTTGGATCTGGTGTTGCGGTTCATGATGGTGCGAGTGGAACTGGGCATATTATGTATTCCAGTGAGAACGTATTTACCCGATTTTCCGGTGGTAATTCACCGGCGGCAGGAAACGCTGAGCACTTGATCGCCGTGCGATTCGATACTGGTACAAGCTCATGGCAATACAGTGATGACAACGGGTGGGTTGGATTTGTCGCCGAAGAATCAGATCGCTTAGTTGCGAACCTTGATTTTGACAGCGACTCTGGCATGCCGATTGTCGGGGTGGGCGGACGTCTCAACGGAATGGTTCAGGGATTCTTCAATTCCGATATGTCGATCGTCGCCAACTCATGGGGTGGAGGAGCCGATGACGGAGAGTTTGAAATCTTTGGAACCTACTTCTCAACTGGGTCGTACTCGTATGGCGTCGAAAATCTTGGAAATGGAATTGCCGTCGATGATGCCGCAACGGGAACTGGTTTTGTGATGTATTCCGAGCAAAATCTAGACAATCGCTTTACAAATAATAAGCCGTTCTGGCAAAGTGCGTCGAACTTCATTGCCGTCCGGTTCAATGCCGGCAACTGGGAATACAGCGATAACTTTAGCTGGCATGCATTTACGATTGCTGCTAACGATCGACTTGTCGCGGAACTTGACTTTGATGCTGACTCGATAACCTCGCTTGCCGGAATGACTGGAAGTTACGAAGGTATCAGTAAAGGATTCTTTGATTCCGATTTGACATTCGTGGCCAACAGTTGGGGCGGTTCTTCAAATGCGGGTGAATTTGAAGTTTATGGGAATTCATTCATTGCTTAATCATTGAAGTTGAATTGAAAACAAAAAAAGCCCCATCTGAAGATGGGGCTTTTTTCGTTGGTTAAACTTTGGCTGGAATTGGATGAGTCAAACCCGTAGGTGATCCAAATCCAATCTAATCCAAATCCGCTCTAATCCAAATAATTACCGGTTCTCGATGGGAACAAATTCTCTCACGTTGGGACCGTTGTAGACTTGTCGCGGGCGACAGATTCGCTTTGATGGGGATTCGTGCATTTCTTTCCAATGGGCAATCCAGCCGGGTAGACGCCCCATAGCGAACAAGACGGTGAACATGCCTACTGGAATTCCCATGGCTCGATAAATGACGCCTGAGTAGAAGTCTACGTTTGGGTAGAGCTTGCGTTTTACAAAGTATTCATCTTCAAGAGCGACTTTCTCCAGCCGTTGAGCAATCTCAAAGAGTGGGTCGTCAAGATCCAGTTTATTGAGAAGTTGATCACAGGCTTTTTTGATGATCTTGGCTCTTGGATCGAAGTTTTTATAAACTCGGTGGCCAAAACCCATCAGCCTAAAGCCGTTTTCTTTATCTTTAGCCATGGCAACGTATTTGTCCACGTCACCGCCGTCGTCCTGGATCTGTTGAAGCATGGAAACAACGGCTTCGTTAGCACCACCATGAAGCGGACCCCAAAGGGCACAGATTCCTGCCGAGATCGAAGCGAATAAATTAGAGTCCGCAGATCCAACCATCCGAACCGTGGAAGTGCTGCAATTTTGCTCATGATCCGCGTGAACGATTAACAGCATGTTCAGTGCTTCGACAAAAGTAGGGTCTGCCTTGTAAGGCTCGCATGGGACGGAAAACATCATTTGAAGGAAGTTTTCGCAGTAAGATAAATCGTTTTGCGGGTAGGCGAACGGTTGGCCCTCGGATTTATTATGGCTGTAGGCCGCAATTGTCGGCAGTTTTGCCATAAGCCGTCGAATCGAGATTTCGACTTGCTCTGGATCGTGAGGATCTAGCGAATCCTGATAAAAGGTCGACATCGCACTGACAACCGACGACAGGATCGCCATTGGGTGTGCGTCGCGAGGAAAGCCGTTGTAGAACAGCCGCATGTCTTCGTGAAGCATCGTGTGGTGACGAATCGAGTCCCGAAAATCCGAGAGCTCAGTTTGGTTAGGTAACTCACCGTAAATCAGAAGGTAGGCGACTTCGACGAAATCGCAGTTCTTCGCCAGTTCTTCGATCGGATAGCCACGGTATCGCAGAATTCCCTCTTCTCCGTTGAGAAAAGTGATTCCGCTCTTTGTCGAGCCTGTATTTACATAGCCCTCATCAATCGTGATGAGCCCCGTTTGTTTTCGAAGAGCACTGATATCGATCGCTTTTTCTTTTTCCGTGCCTTCGACGACTGGAAATTCCAACTCATGACCTTCACAATCAATTTTGGCCATTTTCGACATAGATCTTATTCCTGACGTTACGTTAAAACTCGCATTTTTATGGTATGAGAGCATGATCGGGGCGATCGCTCGCCTAACACAACTCTTTTCCGAAAAATATCTCACGTGGCAACAAGTCTAACTGTTTTTTTCGCGAATGGAAACGTGCCCGAATATTAGGAAATATCGGTTTTGCAACGTAATTGTTGCATGCGCCTGACGATTCCTCGTCGAAATTAGGAACAGGACGAATGCCTGTTGGGAGGGCGTCGGGCGGTTGGGAAAGCGATAAACCCGAGGAACGGGCCTCGAGCCCGAGCAATGCCGCACTCTGGAAAACGACAGGCGAGATTCATTTCTCAAGGCGTTGGAAACTTAATCTTCGTTTATGAAGTATTCTACCGGAATCTGTTTTTTCATTTTCGCCAGATGCTTTCGGTAGGCTGCGGATCCTTGGGTCGATCTAATCTGTTTCTTAATTTCGGTTTGAGCTTCTAAAAACGGAGTGCGTGATGCTTCGGTTCTTTCGACCACGCGAACGATATGGAAACCGTTTTTCGTTTCTATAATGTCGCTCAAGTCTCCAACTGGAGCGCTGAAGATAAAATCATCGATCTTTTGGGAGGCTACTGAACCCTCGGTAGTCCAATCGTATCTACCGCCATTGGCAGCTTTAAACCCGTGCGAATTCGCTTTGGCGACGGCAGCAAAATTACCACCAAAAACGATATCATTGCCAAGAGCGACAATCGATTTTTCGGCGGCCTCACGTGATTCTGAACGATCGAAGCGAATGACAATTTGCTCCCAGATGCACTTTGCCGGATTTTCGTAGTCCTGAATATTGTCCCGGTAGACTTTCAGCATTTCCTGGTGGGTGATTTCCTTGCTTTTTCGGAGTTGTTGTCCAAGGAAGAATTTAGTTATCTGGTCCTCGGCCCAGCTTTTTCTGTGTTGCCTGAGTGAGCTTCCCATCGCTCGTAAGTTGGCATCGAGCTCGTTTTGTGATTTAAGTCCACTGTTTTTGAGCATTTCAGGCAAAGCACTTTTGTCAAACTGTTCTTCCGCCTGAGCAAGGACTTGCTCAAAGTCGGCGCCTTCGGGAAGCGATTGAACGACGCCGACGTAAAGGACTTTTGCTTCCACGTATTTCGGTAACATTTTTGGAATTAACTTTTTTCTCTCTTGGGCTTTTACCGCTGCAGGCGCTTGAGGCATGAATTGCTGAATCATTTGGTTAGTTTCAAACAGAAGGTCTCCAACAAAAACAGGATGCCCACCTACCAGAGCCAAAACTTGGCCGGGCTCAAAAGAAACCAATTCTGTTTCAATTTCAGAAATCGCGCTGGTCTGTTTTCCTTCAAAATTAGTATCCGAACCAATTGGTTGTATTTCCTGCGAACCACTTTTTACAAAAGTATTTTTTGGTTTCATTGGTTGAAACGCGTTGTCACCACGACTGTTGGGCATACGAACGGGAGCGGCGGATTGCTCTTGTTCCCGGATTATAGAATTCAACGGAGGTTGGTTCTTTATCTTTGGGGTGTTGGTTGGCCATTGCTCCGCCGGAACTTGACCGGTTGTGAGCGGGCCTTTGGGGTTAAACTCAGGAAATTTTGTGTTGGAATAATTCGATTTGAGTGGCGGGTTGATCGCAGGCGGAGCAGTTTTCCCCCAAGTGACCGAGTCTGGCGTTTGAAAGTTGGATTTGGGTTTTTGATTGGGGGATTCGTCGATGGAAAAATAAGGATCTGGCGTTGTTTCCAATTGCGGTTGTAATTGAACCGTTGCTCCAAACATTAGAGTCGGCGCGATGAAAACTAAGGCAGATGCTAGAAGTGCCCAAACTGGTTTGAAGCCGTATAAATTTTTATGCATGAGGATCACGCCGTACCGGTAAAAGTCAGTTAAGAACATGAGGCGTACGCAAATGCGTTCGCGTTGGTTCGCAACTTCCGCGCAGAAGTTGGCGGGGAAGGATAGATAAATCAGGTAGCTGGTTGCAAGAGTGATTTCACAAGTGCAAGCATTTTTGTCGGGTGAATTTTTCCTTCTTTCAACGTCACCATCGCGGTGTGATCGTCGATGATCCGAATGACCGGTCGGATTTTTGAAAGCTGAGAAAACCGGCCGCGATCCTGAAATTTGAAAGTGAGGTATTTATCTTCCATCGAAATAGAAAGAATCTGGTAGACGGCAGCGTCTAGTTTTAACTCGGAAAGAGAGAGTAGTCTGCGGACCGCGGGGGGGATTTTTCCAAATCGATCTCGAAGTTCGCTGCGCAGCTCTTCGATTTGGTCGAATCTTTCCAACCGGGTTAGTCTTCGATAAAGGTCAATTTTTTGGCGTCGGTCAACGACGTAGCTGTCCGGTAAAAACGCGGCAACGGGGAGGTCAACTTCGACATGGATAGATAGTTTGGCCGGCATATGTTTTAAATGTCGCACCGCGTTTTCGAGAAGTTGGCAATACAACTCATAACCAATCGTGGCAATGTGTCCACTTTGCTGGGTACCGAGGAGATTGCCAGCTCCACGGATTTCAAGGTCACGCATTGAAATTGCGAAACCAGCTCCCATGTCACTAAACGTTTCAATTGCCTGTAGTCGTCGAGCGGCTGTGGGATTGAGGTGTTTGTGCGGCTCAATCAGTAGGTAGCAATAAGCTTTATGTTTGTACCGCCCCACCCTACCCCGCAGTTGGTGGAGATCAGACAGGCCGTACCGATCAGCGTCGTTAATGAAAATTGTATTCGCATTAGGGATGTCGAGACCGCTCTCGATAATTGTGGTGGCAATAAGTACATCGAACTTCCCAGCGATAAAGTCGGTCATTACCTCTTCGAGTTCGGTTTCGTGCATTTGGCCGTGACCAAATCGAAAGGTAGCTTCTGGAATCAGAGATTCGAGTTTTTGCTGAATCAAGTGAATGTCATTTACCCGATTGTGAACAAAAAATATTTGTCCACCTCGATTCAGTTCGCGGAGTATCCCGGTTCGGATGGTCTCGTTGTTAAATCGTAAGACCTTCGTCGCAACCGCGGATCGGTCATCGGGAGGTGTTTCGAGATTGGAGATATCGCGAACGCCAACGAGTGACATATGAAGTGTGCGTGGGATCGGGGTTGCAGACATTGTGAGAACGTCAACGGAGCTGCGGATCGACTTAAGTCGTTCTTTATGTTCGACACCGAATCGTTGTTCCTCATCAATAATCACCAGCCCAAGATTGAAAAATTTAACGTCTTTTGAAACCAGTCGGTGCGTCCCAATGACGATGTCCACGCGGCCTTTTTGGAGTCGTTCAACGTTCTCTTTCATTTCTTGCGTGGTGCAGAAGCGACTGAGTTTTGCAATGTCGAGCGGAAATTCGCCCATTCGCTCTTTGAAATTTTTATAGTGCTGTTCGGCTAAAATCGTGGTGGGCACCAAAACTCCAACTTGGTACCCATTTTCTACCGCCTTAAATGCGGCTCGCATTGCCACTTCCGTTTTTCCAAAACCGACATCTCCGCACAACAGGCGATCCATGGGTTGGGCCCGCTGCATGTCCTGTTTGATCGCTTCGATTGCGGTCAACTGATCCGGAGTTTCCCGATAGGGAAACGAGTGTTCAAATTCACTTTGCCACTCCGTGTCGGCTGAAAATGCGATTCCAGGTCGACCATCCCGTTTCGCTTGCAGTTCGATCATCTCGGAGGCTAAGTCTTCAATCGCGGATTCAACGGATGCTTTTTGTTTAGCCCACGATTTACCTCCAATTTTTGCGAGGGTTGGGCGAGTCTTGGAGCCACCGATATATTTTTGCACCAGGTCGATTTTGGTGGCGGGAACGTAAATTTTTGTTCCACCATGAAACTCAAGTCCGAGGTGTTCCGTTCGCTGGCCATCTTTGTCCAGCATCTCCAGACCCCGAAAGCGACCAATGCCGTGGGATAGATGGACAATAAGATCACCTTCCCGCAGATCGAGAAAGCTGTCGATAGCTTTGCTTAACCGGCGACGGCCCTTTCGCCGCAGTTCGGTGCGATGAAACATCTGGTCGCAACCGATTACGATTTGGAAAGACTCGCGGTCACGAAATCCTTGATGGACACAGCCGAGGCCAATTTGGAGGCGCCCGCCTGCAGCGGCTGCGGTGGAAGAGAGAATTTCTTCCACCCGTGGGATTTCACCCTCGACCCGAGCCATTACAAAAATTTCGTATTCTTCTCCGGAGGGATCTCGGGCAAGTCGATCAACTTGGAGTTTAAGGTCTCCAATATCTCCACTGAATTGTTCGACCGTATCGACCGGTAATTGATAAACGGCTCCCAGGTGTCCCGAGGTAACTCGGCTGGCGGTTGCGGCTGGTAGTTTTGCCCAGCGGCGATTAATTTCTTCCCAACTGTGGATCGTCTCAGAACTGGAAATTCGTTCAGTATACCTTTGGGCCTGCTCATTCAGCGCTTCGGGTTCGAGCAATAGCAGCAACGTATCGTCGGCGATGAAATCCATGAAACATCCGGATTCTGGACCGTCTCGCGTGACGACTGTGATTTCAATCTGTTGCAACTCAGCGGAACTGCGCTGGTTGGCGCACTCGAACTGGCGGAGAGATTCAACTTCGTCGTCGAACAGCTCTATTCGAACTGGATTCTCCCAGTCTGGAGCATAGACGTCCACGATTCCACCTCGGATGGAGAATTCACCGGGCAATTCAACTGCCGATGTTTGGTGGAATTCTTGCTCAAGTAGCCAGGCTGCGAACTCAGCGATATCGATTTGATCACCGACTGAGATGCGTTTGGAATTTCCTAAAATCGACGTTTGTGATGGAGTTGGCTGTAACAGAGAAGGGACGGTTGCCACGATGACGGGTGCTTTGTCACCGGCAAGGAGTCCTTTGATTAGCCGCAAGCGGTCGCCGTATTCGAGGTCGAGGTGCACACCTGCACTCGGGGCCGGCATGCACGCAGGAAATCGCTCGAGCATTCCATCGAAGAATGTAGGCAGGTCATCGAGCAAATCATCTTGAGTTTTCCCATCAGCCACAACAATGAGGATCTTGTTGAATTGTCGGCTCAATGCTGCTGTCAGGAGCGCGCAGGACGATCCCCAGACAGAATCAAATGTCGCCGACTCACCCCGTCGGAGTGATTCGACACAAGCAATAAAGTCTTTGCTGCGAGCAAAATTTTCTGACAAAGCGAGTAAACGCTTGGATGTCAGGACGTGCGACGGAACATCAGACATAGAAGTCGCATTCTAATGAGCTAGAGAAGCACCGCCAAGTGATCGGGTGTTTTGAAAATTACTGACGGCCGTATTTGTTAATTTTCAGTAGAAGTACTGAGTTTCGTTGACCGGAAATCACCTGAATTGTTGGTTTGCCAGACTTCACCATCAAGGACATTGACCGCGGAAAGCCACTCATCCCCATAGCAATAGGTATCAATTAGCTTGACATGTCCATGATCCGTGATGTGGCCGTCGGACTGCGGGGTGTGCCCAACATAGGCTGTTTTGCCGGAGATATGGGGTGCGGTTGGCGAGCCCAGCATGTGTTTCCAAAAACTAACCTGGTCCGGTTGCTCGCTTAATGGAAGGTCGGGAATGTAGTTTGCGTGAATAAAGAAATGGTCTTCGGTTTCATAATAGCGTAGGCAGTGGTTTAAAAATGAAAGGTGATGCTGAGGGATGTCTTCGACGTTTCCACCATAACTCGCGAGCGTTGCGCTGCCGCCGTGTTGGTACCAAAATTCAAAATCACGTTGCTTGTTATTTCCGAAAAGAGCCTTGTACATCATTAATTCGTGATTGCCGATCAAGGGGATGAAGCGGCACGTACTAACAAGGTTTATCAGAATCTCGAAAACGCCGGCCGAATTCATGCCGCGATCAACATAATCACCCATCCCAATAATGATGTCATTGGATCTCGGTTCGATTTCGTCGAGTAGGCGTTGAAGTGCAATTGCACAACCGTGGATATCGCCGATAGCTATAGTTCGAGACATTATTGGGAGGAATAATCGAAGTGGCTGGAAAGAGACAATAATAGGGCAGGTTCTGAACCTGACAAGGTTGATCCCTTGGGATTGGACGTTTCCTTCGATTATAGGTTGATTCAGGTAATGGAGTCCAAAACTAAAATCGAAGATTCAACACTCTCTTCTAACTATTTAATTAATTTAACGATTCGCAAAGATTAACGATTCGCAAAGCCAATTTTAGCAATAATAGCCATTTCGTCTTTTCGCTCAATCGGCGTCAGTTTTTCCAGTAACTTTCGTTGGGCGCGAATCAGAATGGGGGCAGTATTGGACTGCAACAGCATTGCATCACCAGTGGCTTTGATTGAGGTTCTTGACGCTCCGTCCAGTTCTAAAAAGTTGCTGTCGATAATTTTGAGGTCAATGACTTTGCCGTCGGGAATTGTCAGCTCCCATTTGAGAGTAATGGCAAACGGATGGCGCGGTGCAGGGCCGGTGGAGATCAATTTAAGCGGTTGTTGTAGTTGGCCAATTTTTACGTCGATGTTTTTAGTGACGACCTCCCCGGCAGCGACGTGGAACCGTTTCGTCAATTCAGGGGATAGGACGTGCCCAGAATCTCTCTCTGAGTCAGTCTCGTTTGCAGGAGTTTTGGTCTTGGATGGGGGAGCGAGGGTACCTAATGTTGAGGGGGCTGGGTCTAGCTTGGACCATTTTTTAAGAATTTTTTCCGTTGTTTTCTTATTAAGGCCGAGGGAATAGGTGATTTCAGCTTTGTTTCCTCGGACAATAACGGCAAGGGTTCGCTCGACAAAGTCATCTTCAAAACGATGGGATTTCGAGTAAACCAAAGGGAATCCGAGGTTTGCTAAGATTGCAAGAGACAGTATTACTGTTTTCATCATCAATTGGATATCTCAACGTCAAAGAGAACTGGTGGGCAGAGAGTCTTCGGAATAACATATTGTAGGGCGTTTTTATTGTACCAAGGTTTGTGTTTATGAATTCCAAACAAATTCTCGATCGCGAATTTTTAGAGATTCGTGCGAAAATACTAGAGGTGGCTGCTGCTCTGGACCGCATTGAGCGGGCTGAGGGGGAGGTTGCTGATGATCCTCGAATGGCGTTGATTTCCGATGCAATCAACGTAATTGCAAGTGAGCACTCGGCTCCGATCCGCGCGGAGAAAATTCAGTTGCTGTTTTCGAGAGCATACGACGAACAATGGCGCAACGAATTTTCAATCGCTACACGTTCCTAGGTTTTCGAACTTAGCCTCCAAACTTGACTTGGCAATGCTGCTGGTTCACTTTTGGGGGTTCCATTCGCGGTTGATCGTTTCGGTGCAACCTTCATTTTTGATTCATTATCTTGCCGGTCCGGCATTTTTTTAGAAAGACGGATTCATGTACTACATCGACCCGCATCTTCATATGGTTTCGCGAACGACAGATGACTATGAAACCCTTGCTAAAATGGGTTGCGTTGCCATTAGCGAACCGGCGTTTTGGGCTGGGTTCGACCGGGGAAGTGGTGAAAGTTTCCGGGATTATTTCCGGCAGTTAACAGAGGTAGAGCCGAAGCGTGCTGCTCAGTATGGAATCCAGCACTTTACTTGGCTTTGCATTAACGCGAAGGAAGCGGAGAACGTCGAGTTGTCCAGAGAAGTGCTCAAGATCATTCCTGAATTTTTGGATTGTCCCAATGTATTGGGCATCGGAGAAATTGGGTTGAACAAGAATACCAAAAACGAAGCGATAATTTTTCAGGAGCACATGGAATTAGCGATCGCTCACCAGCAGCAGGTTTTGATTCATACACCCCATTTAGAGGATAAGTATCAGGGGACCCGGATGATATTAGATATGCTTGGTGAACACTCAATCGATCGTTCGAGAGTGTTGGTAGACCATGTCGAAGAGCATACGGTGGGTCCGGTTCTTGAGGCGGGGTATTGGGTGGGAATGACGTTGTATCCAGTAACTAAATGCACTCCTTCTCGAGCGGTCCACATAATCGAACGCCATGGGGCTGAACGTTTATGCGTTAACTCAGCTGGAGATTGGGGGCCTTCGAAACCGACAGCGGTTCCAGATTTGGTGTTGGAAATGCGTCGCAGGGGGCACAAGGAGAGCCTGATTAAAAAAGTGGTTTACGACAATCCTCGTGAATTCTTCAGTCAAAGTAAGAACTTCAATCTTGAAAATCCTGCTGCACGCTAAGTTCATAACCGAACCGATTTGTGACCGTTGTTGAGAATGTGAGCGTTTTTTGCCAGCGTTTTGGCATGATTTCTGGTTGTCAGTCTCAATAAGACTGGTAAATTGGAACGCTGACCAGGTGCTTACCTCCGCGTTAGAGATTCCCTTCGCCGACGGCAGAAATTTTATGAGCCAAGAAACTGATTTGAAAACACTAGCTCCAGTCCGTGTTGCGCTGACGCCTCAGCAACGATTTAGTGACTTCTTACAAAGCCGCGGCATGCGGAATACCGAGCAGCGTCGAGCGGTGCTGGAGTTGGTATTTCTTGAGCATGATCATTTTGATGCGGATCAATTACTGGAGCGACTCCCCGCCAAGGGGGAGAAAGGCTATGTCAGTCGACCGACCGTTTATCGTACGTTGGGTGAGTTTGTCGACGCGGGTTTATTGCGTAAGTTTTCGTTAGACGGAAGAAGTGTTTACGAGCACGACTATGGTTACCCCCAACACGATCATCTGTATTGCACCAAATGTGAGAAACTAATTGAATTTCAGAGTGATTCGTTGTTAGAAATTCGGAACGAAGTTGGGAAGGCACACAACTTTGACGTGCGAAGCCACCGGTTGATCGTGTCAGGTATCTGTGAGGGTTGCCGGCGCGGACGCCGACGTGAGCGTCGAAAAGTTGATTTGATTTAGATCGTTCAATCGACTGTAAAGTAAACTCTATAAACCAAATGTGAATAAAAAAAAGGCGGCTCCTCAATCGAGAAGCCGCCTTGACTTTGAATGCCTCCGCGTGAATTATCAAAATCCGATTGCCTAGGTTTAGTGGTCCAGTGGCTCGTGTGCTTTGATCTCACCCTTGAAGACTTTGTCACCAATTTTGATTTCAATGTCGACACCGAGTGGGATCGCAATCGATAGCTCTTGATCGTCAAGCATGTAGACCGCAGAAACTCCCATGTCGTCGGGATTTTCAGGCTCTAAAGTAAACCCACCCTCGTCGTTTCCAACTTTGGGAGTAACGACAAAGCTGTCAACTTTCTGGGGTACTTCTTTTTTGCCAGCCGCGTCCAAGAGATACATTTTAATTACATTGCTGTCGGTATACTTTTTCCACTCCCCTTGCATATCGTTTGGTTCGAGGGCAAAGATGTGACCGCCAAAGGGTCCGTGGGCCGGATGATCGGCATGGTCATGGTCATGGTCGCCGTGATCGTGATCGTGATCGTGGTCGTGGTCGTGGTCGTGGTCGTGGTCGGCGTTGCTCGCCGCACCACCATTGGATGTTCCACTTCCGCCGCTTG
>JAALLA010000015.1:0-27872 GCA_011087765.1 Pirellulaceae bacterium | reverse complement strand
TCGTGGTCGGCGTTGCTCGCCGCACCACCATTGGATGTTCCACTTCCGCCGCTTGAGTCGCAGCCATTAACGGCAAATACGGCAACCGCCAATACTGCTACGATTAATGCCGACGTAGAATTGATACGCATTGTTACTCCAGTTAAAAGGTTCAATTTATTGTTCCTAGCTAAAGCCAGGTTGTTGTTGGAAAGCAAGCTGGGTTTAAACCCAATTCCGATTATAGAGTTCCCCCGCAAAATGAAAACACCGAAGCCCCTGTTTTTGACACGGATCGGCATTCGGGTTTCACAAAATTAGAGCACGTTCTTGGGTATACGAGTTCGTGGTTCATCTTGTTCACGGGCGATTCGTGTTGGCTTTTTGATCCACAGGTTTAGGGGGTGCTTCTAGTTGTTGAGCGGTGAATCGGGAAACTGAACGTTTGTTTTGCCGAGTAAATCCTGAAGGATATTTCTACCATGACGAACTAATGCCTCATCCCATAGGTTGTTCGGGTCGGAAAAAATTTGATCGGCGCTGCTAGATCCGCTGCAATACCAAAGCCCGTGATTGACCTCTGATTGAAGTTGGCCCGGTTTCCAACCCGCGATACCGAAAGCAATTCGGTAAGGCGAGTTCTTTAGGTTAACTAGTTCCTTAAATTTATTAGCTTGCGCAGTTACAAAAATTCCGCCCGGCATTTCGATTTCCCCAAGGTGGTGATTTTGGTGAATTGCGAAGACTGGTCCGTCAATCGGTCCTCCACTGACGAGAAATCGGTCGTCGAGATTTTGCCCGGTTAGTTTTCGCCATGCAAATTTAATTTCATCGCCTGCCGGTTGATTGAGAATGACTCCAATCGTTCCGGACGGGTTACTTTGCAAAATTAGAATGACGGCCTGCTGAAAGGGTGTGTCCCAAAGTGATGCCGTTGCGATGAGTAACGAGCCGGGAGTGAATTCCGGAGTGGAATCAAACGGCATCAGTTCTGAAGTGTTGAATCGATTGGTCAAGAAATCCCCCGTGGTCAAATATGAACTTGAGGTAATGCAAAACTGCGAGAACAGATCAGCAATTAAAAAGAAGTCTTGTTCGCGAGTTTTTCTTCCTGATTCAATACGATGCAAATTGTGTGCCGATTGGGCATTCCAATTTTAATTCGGGAGATACTAATGAATCTGTCTAATTTGTGTATCATTTCACGCCATCTTATTTGCAATGGTTGGAAATAGTCCGTTACTGTCACGGCGTTTGCAATTGAAAATGTTGAAGAGGCGTGCCCCTTGCCAAGATGTCAGGCAGCATGTCAGTCGATTCGGAGCTGGGTTTTTTGATTCGGACGTTTGGCTGATTTACGTTAGACAGATCTATTGTTTTTTTCGGCTTGCTTTCGGTCGAACGTCTCTTCCGCCGTGCTTGGTCTAAAGTAGATAGGCTCAAGCTTCCAGTGGCTCTCCCGTTCTCCAGCGATATGTTTTTTCTCAGCAAGTCGCCCGACAAGGGAGGCTGAGCAATTTCGGTTTTCCTGATTCATGAGCTTACAACCGAGTTGAGCTATTATTTCCGGTGTGAGGGCGTCTGGAATCCCGGGGCCGGTAATAATGTCGTCGGTTGAAATAGACGATGCCCAGTTTTCAAATTCGGTAACCTGGCTCGATGAGATTTCCTCCAATTGCAAACTTGATTGATCGTCAGAAAATGCTTGGTAATAAGATGAGAAAAGTTGTCCCCGTTGCGCATTAATCACCGGTCGAATTTTTAGTTGATCAGGAGGGGCACCTGAGTTACTGCCGAATGACAATTCTGCGGCTCCGAAAGCGAGCGCTTCAAGCGTATTGATTCCAAGAATTGGGGTGTCCGTGGCGTAGGCAATGGTTTTTGCAGTGACCACTCCAACTCTCAGGGATGTGAAGGAACCGGGCCCCTTGGTGGCAGCGATGAGGTCAATGTCGCCGAAGTTAATGCCAGCTTGATCGAGTGCCGCTTTGATCATTGGGGCTAACAATGTCGAGGCGCCGGGAGGGAAAATTCGTGAGGTTTTCCCTTTTCCTTTTGAGCGTTTGCGGACAAAACCATGGGGAAGTGCATCGTCATCGCCAGCGTTGGCGCGAGTGGGTTGGGGGTTCGATTGATTGAGGAATTGGATTGAATCGAGTTCTAGTACGGATTGAGCATTGTCCACAATTGCTACCGAAAGTACTGTCGAAGACGAGTCAATTGCTAGTGTTAGCGATGCCATGAGCGGGTTGGATACGGTTAAGGGGTGAATCGGAAATGGATTGAAATTAAAGCTAACCGGGTATCACTGCCGGGCTCGGATTCGACGATCAACTAATTCGCACATTTGAAACGACCGTTACAGATGATTCCACCACAATATTTTTACGAGTCATCAAATCAATTGCATAGGAATGTCGATACTTGTAGACTATCGCGGCGGACTACTTTGATGCAATTCGATTGTTAGTTCGTAGGATTAGCTAATCGGTGGACTCAAGATCAGTTTAGCAAATCGAAATGCGATTAGAGAGTGGGCGAGTTTTCCTAAGATCAGCCTTTTTGCTGGTTGGCTTGTTTGTGTTTTTCATCTTGAACTAATTAAGGCTTTTCCGTGCAGCGTGCAATCATTAGTGACATCCACGGGAACTTTGAAGCACTGACTGCAGTCCTTGGTCGGATTGGTGATATTGGTGTCGATGAAATCATTTGCCTTGGCGATATCATTGGATACGGGCCAAATCCTCTCGAGTGCCTCGACACAATTATTGATCGCTGTCAGTTGACCATTCTTGGTAACCACGATCAAGCGGCAATTTTTGACCCTGACGGGTTCAATCCGATTGCGATGAAGGCGATTTATTGGACTCGGGAGCAGTTAGAAAACGATACGGCGGATTTGGAACAGGCTGATCGACGCTGGGATTTTCTTGGTGAACTGCCTCGTCGTCATGATGAGGGTGAATATCTGTTTGTCCATGGGTCGCCGAGAGATCCTACCAATGAATATGTTTTTCCAGAAACTGTTTACGAGCGAGATTTACTCGCCATTTTGATGAGCCGCATCGAGAATGTTTGTTTTCAGGGGCATACCCACATTCCAGGAATCTTTACCGAGTCCGGCGCATTTGTCTCTCCTGAGGAATGTGATCATTTTTTCCGGCTCGATGCCGGTAAATGCATGTTGAATGTAGGGAGTGTTGGCCAACCGCGAGATGGTGACGCACGATCCTGCTTCGTCGTTTTAGATACTGATGAGCGAACGGTCCGCTATCATCGTGTTGAATATGATGCGGAAAAGACGCGGCAAAAGATTTATGGAATTCCCGATCTTGATAATATGTTGGGTGATCGACTGATGACCGGGCGGTAAGAAAAACCGTTTTTCACCACTGATTGTGATTCCCGTCATTGAACAAAGTGATTAAGATACGACCCTGTTGTGGTGTCTAGATGCTTTCTCAACCGGGGAAATGCAAAATAGTCGCCTAGTTTGATCATATTTAACGCTCATCTAGGATGTTTCATGGGTAAACGCGCTATCATCAGCGACATCCATGGTAATTTTGAAGCCCTCACTGCGGTACTTGCCGACATTGAAACTCAGGGTATTTCTGAGATTTACTGTCTTGGCGATGTAATCGGCTATGGTCCCAATCCTCGTGAATGCATTGACCGTTGTCGCGAATTTGCGCTGACGTTACTTGGGAACCACGACAACGGTGCTCTTTTTGACCCCGAGGGTTTCAGCAGTGGTGCCGAACGAGCGATTTTCTGGACTCGGTCACAGTTGGAACAGACCGAGCATGATGGTGCAAAAGAGCGCTGGGATTTTCTTGCCGGCCTTCCACGTACCCATCGCGAAGGCGATTTCATGTTTGTGCATGGCTCACCTCGAAGCCCTTTAAACGAGTACGTTTTTCCCGAAGACGTTTATAATCAGCGAAAAATCGAGCGGATTTTTGGCTTTATCCAGAAATATTGTTTCCAGGGACATACCCATGTGCCGGGCGTTTTTACCGAAAATTTTCGGTTTTACTCGCCAAGTGAAATCAGCAACACCTACACGCTGGGCGAGCAAAAGTTGATGATCAATGTGGGAAGCGTTGGTCAACCGAGAGACAGTGATCCCCGGGGCAGTTACGTAATTCTCGAAGGAAACGAGATTGAATTTCGACGAGTTGAATACGATCCCGCCCCAACGCGAAAGAAAATCCTCGGGATTCCTGAGTTGGATGATTTTCTTGGGGACCGATTGCTGGAGGGGCGTTAGTGCACAAAAGAGTTGGTCGCGGGGTTCGGGCGCTTCGGGCAAGAATTCACTCTGCCAACGCCTAAACGGCTTAAATTGGGTAGTTTCTGTGCTTCTCGGACGCATTTTTGGGCGTTATCACCCCTAATTTCAATAGGTTGCGACTTAAAAAACCGTCTGCAATCCCCTTTCCAATCTGTGTCGATGATCAGACAATAGAAAATTCTTGATCGCCGCTGATGTCGATTGTCGACCGGCTTCAACGAGTCGACCTTCCCAAAGATTGCTGTCGACTAATTTTCAAACCCAGCTTTGTGGCGATAAAACACTTTTTCACATCGGATAAATTACGTGAATAGCGGACGTTTCCTAACTTTTCTTTTGTTTTCATCAGCGTTCATGATGACTGCGGTAATTTTGCAAAATTACCTGATGCCCGAGCCACAAGAAAATGTTGCCCAACAGGTTGAAGGTGGCGATGGGGTTGCTCCAGTCGAAAATACGGAAGGGGAAGCTGGAGAAGGTGAGATAGTTTCGGGGGAAGCTGCGGGAGATTCGCCAGCGGATGAATCGGAAGCTGAGACGGCGCCGGTTGAAGCACCGACCCGGATCTTTGCCGACGAATTTGTCACTATGGGATCACTCAATCCCGATGGTTCCGATCGTTATTTGGTCACAATCAACAAACGCGGAGGAGCGATCTCTCGGGTTGAGTTGAATGTCCGTGACACAAATGGCCGTTACACCTATCGAGACCTGATTTGGGAAGGCGGCTACATTGGCTGTCTTGACCCTGAAGACACTCCGGAGGGGGTTCGTATTCGCACGGTCGGTGATGGTACTCCGGCGGCGGTGGCTGGAGTAACGGTTGGAGATTTCATCCTGTCGGTCGACGACGAGCCAATCACTTCAGCAGATGATTTTGAAGATTACTTAGAGAACAAGACGAAGCCGGGCAGCTTGGTCAAGATCACGGTAAACCGAAATGGTGAGGAGAAGAAATTCGAAATTAGCCTCACTGCAAAGCCAATTCAGGTGATCCGACCGGAGCAGGGGTTAGTTGACGACTAATACGATTTTCCAGAAGCATTTATTCTGTCGCTGGTGAAGCCGGGGGCAATTGATGAGGCGTGGCCAGAGCTAGATGGCGATATGAAAGACGCCAACTGGGAAGTTTCCAAAGTCACCAAAGATTTAGTCGAACTTACATTTGAACTCTCGGAAGCCAAGCTTAAGGAGCTTGGTTATCAGGGGCCAATCACGGTATTTAAACGTTATAAAATGCCGGAGGTTCCTGTTGATGCACCGGCAGATTTGACCTCTCGGACTTTTCATCTAAATCTTGAAGTTGAAATTAAAAATGGATCGAATCAAGCTCAGCAGCTCGCGTACAAAATGGATGGCCCGACGGGGCTAACAGCCGAGACGTGGTGGTACGCCAATAAGATTCACGGACGCCAAACGGCAATTGGCTACATCGCTGGTGCTCGCGATGTCGTTGGTGCAAACGGAGTAAATTCATACGTTTTCTATGGCTGCCCGGAAATTGTTAAGGGAGCTCAGAAGACAATTCCAAAAATCGATTTCATTTGCGACCCCGGTTCCAACGACGCCCGGGACAGGGAGCTCAAATGGGTTGGCGTTGATTCGCACTATTTTAATGTCTCGATGATTCCCAACGTGGAGTCTGGCGAATCGTTTATGACCAATAGCGTGTGGGCATACGTTAACAGTCGACAGGGGAAGCTTCCTGAGATTCCCAAGAATGCGAGACTGCAAAAGCTCGTTGATTGCACCTTTCAAATGGTTGCCCCCGCGGACCTTGCTCCCGGCGGTAGTTTGGTCAAGTCATTCGATGTATTTATTGGCCCCAAAGACCCGGTCGTCCTGAAGCAGTACGGTCTAAGTGATGTGCGAACCTTTGGCTGGTTCTCATGGTGCTCGATTGTGTTACTCAAAGTTCTGCATTTCTTTTATCTATTAACATTCAAAACGAGTTATGGTCTTGCGATTATCTTGCTGACGGTTCTCGTGCGAAGTTTGATGATTCCGTTGTCTCGCAAAGCGGCTTTGAACGCTCAGATGATGCAGCATCTTCAGCCTCAAATGAAAGAGATCACGGAGAAGTATAAAGATGACATGGAAAAGCGGGCGGCGGCCCAGCGTGAGCTGTATCAAAAGTACAAGTTCAATCCGTTTGGTGGCTGTTTCATGATGTTTTTCCAGTTGCCTGTTTTTTACGGGCTTTACAAAGCTTTGAATGTGGATATTGCCCTTCGTGATCAACCGCTCATTCCCGGGATGCAGTGGTGCAGTAACCTTGCCGCGCCCGATCAATTGTTCTTTTGGGAGAATTGGATGCCGGCAGTGCTTGCCGCGCCGACAGGGTGGCTGGGACCGTACTTCAACATCCTGCCGATTTTGACCATGATTCTGTTCATCGCTCAGCAGAAGTTATTCACTCCACCGCCGACTGACGACCAGCAAAAGATGATGCAGAAGATGATGACTTTTATGATGATCTTCATGGGCGTCATGTTCTTCAAAGTGGCCGCAGGATTGTGTATCTATTTTATTACATCGAGTTTATGGGGCATCATTGAGAGGAAATTGCTTCCCAAGCCTGTCCTGGACACCGATAAACTTGCGTTGGAGGGTGGCAGTTCACGCGCTTCGAGAAAGCAATTAAAGGCTGAGGCGGCTAAAACAGAAAAGCGTGATTCTGAAGCCGAAGCCCGTCGCGTGAGAAATGCAGAGCGAAAGAAAAAGCTGAAGCAACGCGGTAACTAAATCATGGTTTCGCTAGATGTCGATGATACGATTGCAGCAATTGCTTCCGCACCTGGACCGGGGTTGCGGGGAATTGTGCGCATCAGCGGCCCTCGGACCGTAGATATAGTGGAAACGCTCTTTGAGAATCCTGAACCGCATGGATTCCCCAATCGCTCGCGGCCTACCTCGACAAATGGCCAAGTAACCGTCGACGAGGGGCTTAAGGCGGACATCGATTTGTATCTTTGGCCGACGCAACGGAGCTATACGCGGCAGCCGACCGCTGAGTTTCATTTGATCGGTTCTCGCCCCGTGCTTGAGATGGTTTTGAATAAAATTTGTGGTTGTGGAGCTCGGTTGGCCCGACCAGGTGAGTTTACGTTGCGAGCGTTTCTTTCGGGGAGGATTGATCTCACACAGGCAGAGGCAGTTCTCGCAGTTATTGATTCGTCGGGTGAACAGCAACTTGACACCGCCCTGCGGCAGATGGCAGGAGGTCTGGCGGGGCCTCTTGGATCAATTCGTGATGACTTGATGGGCACACTTGCGGAATTAGAAGCCGGTTTGGATTTTGTCGAAGAAGATATTGAATTTATCACGCGACCACAATTGCTGGGACAGCTCGAAAGTGCTGGACACAAATTAGAGACAATCCAGAAACAAATAACGCTCCGCGATCGCGGAGCGGAGGCTCCGCGAGTGGTTTTGTGGGGTGAGCCGAATTCGGGCAAGAGCAGCCTGTTTAATGCGTTGCTCGGAACGCAGCAATCGATTGTGACTGAGGTTGCGGGGACAACGACCGATTTTCTTGTCGGTGAGCTTGTTCTAAGTTCAATGAAACTCGACTTGGTTGATACAGCGGGTGCTGAGGAGCGATCGGAATTCGTTTCATCACAAGCCCAAAGGCATCGCGTTGAACAGCAAGAGCAGGCGGATGCACTGCTGTTTTGTATCGACAGTCAGAGGGACGTTACGCCGTGGGAGAAAGAGCAACTATCTAATTTGACGGACGCCTGTATTTTGGTTTTGACAAAAATTGATTTGCATCCCTCAGTATCCACTCGACCGGCAGAACGGTTCGAGCAGATCCGATCCCTGGGGTTTAGTGGTCCCGTGGTGGCTACGAGTAGTCAGGATGGTCGCGGTTTAGCTTCGCTAGCCAATGAGATTTCCCTGGCGGTGATTAATTCCCAATCGGAAGATCAGTCCATCGTTGGTACGACGGTGTTGAGAGCGTCTGAAAGTTTGCGAGATGCTGCGGCAGCGGTGAGACATGCTGAACAGGCCGTTACTCATGAGTTGGGGGATGAGCTGGTCGCATCGGAACTTCGGCGGTCATTGGAGGCCCTTGGCCAGGTGGTGGGGGCGATTTATACCGATGATATTCTCGATTTAGTTTTTGGTAGATTTTGTATCGGTAAATAGTCTCGAGGGTTCCGCCGCTGAGTGGATAAAGTCTGAAAATTAAGAACTCGTTTGCTTTTTCACGGTTTTCGATCTAGCCTAAATCGGTTCGATCATTTGTCTTTTTGAAATCCCCATCCATGAAATCATCGTTGCTTTTTTCTGCTTCTATTGCGTTGGTTTATCTGTTTTGGCTTCTCCCTGCGGTCGGTCAGGAGGTTGGGGATCGGGTTGTCGCGACGGCAAATTTTACCACCAAATACAAGAAAGAGGACGTAGGCAAGGTCTTTGAAGGGGGGATTCATACGATCTCCCGAGTTGATGGAAAATGGTGCATGCTCGATAACATCGAAGGTTGGCTTCCAGCTCAATACTTGATGGATCTTGCGGAAGCGAAAGACTACTTTTCGAAACGGATCGAAGCGAACGGGCAAGATTCCATTGCCTACGCCCACCGAGGTATGGTATTCCGAGAATTGGGTGAGTTAGTTGCTGCATTTACTGATTTAGATCGTTCGCTGGCCATCAATCGCACCAACCCTGTGGTTTGGATGAACCGAGGCGTGGTATTGCAAGCTCAAGGCAAGTTTCTGCTTGCTGCGCGGGATTTTAACGAAGCGATTCGGATCAATCCAAATTTAGCGAACGCCCATTTTAATATTGGTTTGGCGTTTTATGCACTCAGCGATTTTGAGCAGGCAATCGCGGGTTATGATCAAGCGATTCAATTAAAGAATAATGATCCGATTTGGTTTGTCAGTCGCGGAAGTGCCAAGCTGAATGCTGGAGATTTCAACGGTGCGGAAGAGGATTACCAAAGTGCTTTGAAGCTGAATCCAAAGCTCTCCGATGCTTACGTTGGATTGTGCAACCTCGCTTTGTTAGGCAATGATTTTGAGCAAGCTTTTAAAGATGCTGAAAAATCTGTCAAACTCCAGCCAAAAAATGCGATGGCGTTAAACGCGCGCGGTTGGATCTTGTTTAAACAGGGGAAAAATAAAGAGGCGATCCGTGATTTCAATCGTGCGCTTCAGTATGCTCCGGAGTTTCCATTGGCTTATGCGAATCGGGGTGTTTGCTATGTTAAGCAGAATGATTTCTCTCAGGCTGTCGCTGATCACACGCAACATCTCAAGCTAGACCCCGAGAGCGCGGTGGCGTACTCCAATCGAGCAGTTGCCTGGCTAGGACTGGGAGACTATCAGAAGACTTCAGACGATTTCAAATCGGCTGAAAAATTGGCACCGGAACTTGACGAAGCCCTGAACGGGTATGCCTGGTTTTTAGCGACCTGTCCTGACGGCGCGTTTAGGAATGGAGCGCTTGCGATCGAAAAAGCGAACAAAGCTTGCGGGCTAACTGACTATCGAGATTGGTACCAACTGGACACATTAGCTGCCGCTTTTGCGGAAACGGGTGATTTTGAATCTGCTGTGAAGTGGGCCAAACAGGCGCTTGAAATTGCGCCTGCCGACAAAAAGAAGATCTGCCAACAGCAGTTGAAACGGTTTGAAAATCAGCAACCGTTCCGAAGTCAGGTTGGTAAAAATGCCGAGGAGGGAATTCTCGGACTCTAAATCGGGGTGTCCATTAGGCGGTCGACCGACGCAGAATTTCAGGTTCGCCTACTCCCGTGCCATCACTTTAAAGAATTCCACCCGGTGTGTACTTGGCAGCTTCGGGATACTTTTCGAGATATTCACCAACGTTTTCAGAAAATTGTTGTACTTGCTGACGCGCCGCTCCAACATTGTTGCGTCCGTTTTCGAGGATTTCTCGTAGCGTTGCCTCATTCAGTTTTAAACTCTGATCATTGGCAAGGCGGGCAAGAAGATCGTTCTGTGAAATGGTACCCTCTCTTAAATCATTGACCGTGGCGACGGCATGTTGCTTAATAGCGTGGTGAGCCGTTTCTCGTCCAACTCCTGCTTTGACCGCTTCCATCATAATGGTTGTCGTCAAAAGAAATGGGAGGTAATGATTGTTTTCTTTTTCAATGACTGCGGGGTACGCATCCATCTGTCCAAGAATGGTCAGGAATGTTTCAAACAATCCATCAATGGCAAAGAACGCATCGGGAAGCATCACGCGTCTGACGACCGAACATGAGACATCCCCTTCGTTCCATTGGTCACCGGCAAGGCCGGCGGCCATGGTTTGATATCCTTTGAGGATTGTGTGAAATCCATTAACTCGCTCGCTTGATCGAGAGTTCATCTTATGAGGCATTGCGCTGGAACCAGTTTGTCCTTTCGCGAATCCTTCACTTGCTGTTTCGTGGCCCGCCATGAGTCGCAGTGTTTTGCAAAGCGATGACGGTCCACTGGCAAGTTCGGTGAGGCAATTAACGGTGCGAAGGTCGAGGCTTCGTGGATAGACTTGTCCAACGTTTTCAAATCTTTTTGGGATTCCTAGATGCTGCACCACCAGAAGTTCTAGTTGATTGGATTTTTCATAATCTCCATCAAGCAGGCTCAGTTGATCCATCTGGGTTCCAACCGCTCCTTTAAGTCCGCGAACAGAGTAATTTTCAAGAAGTGATTCGAGTGAACGAAGGCTAATGAGTAATTCCTCACCAAACATAGCGAGTCGTTTACCAAAGGTGGTTGGTTGGGCGGCAACGTTATGTGTTCGGGCAGTGATGAACAAGTCTTGCCATTTTTTGGCGGCTTCACTGAGTTGCGCAAGGGCAGCAATGGTTCTCGTCCGAATGATCTGAAGAGACCGGTATACCTGAAGCTGTTCAACATTTTCAGTCAGATCACGCGAAGTCATCCCTTTGTGAATGTGTTGATGTCCAGCGAGGTCGCAAAATTCTTCGATTCTTGCTTTAACATCATGACGCGTGATTCTCTCCCGCTTCATGATGGACTCGAGGTCGACTTGATCTTTGACCGATTGGTATGCCGAAATGACTTCATCGGAGATGTCGAGGCCGAGTTGTTTTTGAGCCGTCATGACAGCGATCCACAGTTCCCGTTCGAGAACCACCCTACCCTCGGCGGACCAGATAGACTTGATTTCAGAGGACGCGTAGCGCTCAGCGAGAATATTAGGAATCATGTTAGAATTGATAAAATGGTCTGATGGATGAAACTGTCTTGCTCAGACCTAAATTGTATCGCAGCAATTTAATGCCCCAAGGTAGCATAGGGAAACAATTCTCAGGTTTTCAGGTGCGGAGCTAAATCGAGGCCGATTTGGGCAAGACTAATCGAACCGCTCACGGCTTTTAGTATGATTTTTCCTTGATTTAACGGCTTATTTGAAGAACGATCGCAAAAATCCAAGACTAGCCCGTTTTTAGGGATTCTCAGCGGTTTACGAGGTGCCATGAGATTGGATAACATTGTGAGGGTTAGGCAGGCTTGCGAAGGTTTATGAATCAATTGTCTTGGTTTGTTAATTCTGACAATTTTGGTCGATACAACTGTGGTACGGCTAAAATGAGGAAAGTTTCCCGACAATTACGGTGAAATTTCTGAATTTGCCGTTTGCGATCAATTTTCAATTCCGTCCGTTGTGTACGTCGCTGCTCCAATTTCTCTAACCTGAAATTGTAAGGCTACTTCGTAAGGAGAGTTCTGTGGTTAAACGAGTATTCGTTACCCTCATCTGTTTGAGTCTAGGAGTTTCTTTTGCCGAACAGACGTCTATCTGTTTCGCTCAGGAGAATGAGAAACAAACGGAACCGGCAGTTGTTGTCGCGTCAGCCGCTAATGCGGAACAGGAAGAAACACCTTCATCTGATCTAGAACCGAGCAAGGCGGAATCCGCTAAATCGGAACCCCCAAGTGAAGCGATTCCTAAGCAGGACAAATCGGAAATTGCGGGGTCCAGAGACAAAATGAAGGCGGAGCAGGAGCCGGCAAAGGACTCGGCTGGTGAAACTGCGGAAACCAAAAAGAGTGAAACCCTAGCTAAGCCGGAGGTCGAAGAAAAACCCGGCCAGCAAAATCCAAAAGTCGAAGCAAAGCCAGTTGCCGGTAGTGAAGAGTTTCTGCCAGCTTCAACGAAGTTTTGGATATCGGTCCCCGACCCCGGTAAGCTCGAAGCGCAGTTTAAATCAACTCAGTTCGGTACGCTCGCGAAAGATCCGGCAATCCAACCATTTATTGATAGCTTGGCCGACCAAATTAAAGATTTGATGAATAGGCAGAACGTCAGTCTGGGCTTGAAAATCGACGATATGGACGCCGTTCAAACGGGTGAGATTTGTATTGCCGGTGTCGTGCCTGATGTAGCTGGAAAGCAAATTGCGAAAGGAACTCACGGATTGGTGGTTCTGGTGGATGTTTCGGAAACCGAGGACAAGGCGAAGGCATTGCAAAAAAAGATCAATGCGATGCTCAAGGAAAAAGGCGCCGAGGTCACGGAGAAGGAAATCAATGGAGTTCCCACAACCAAGGCGGTTCTAAAACACCAAAAGCCTGTTCGTTTTAGTACGACCAACCATCAGGCTGTGGTCAACGGATGGATGCTGGTCTCCGATAACGAAACCATTTTTCGTGATGTGCTCGCTCGGTTAAACGCGCCCCAGCAGATCCAAAAAGCGGAAACACTTGCTTCCCTGAATTCGTTTAAGGGAATCATGAAACAGACGAATCTTGATGAATTTGACGCCCACTTCCGTTGGTACGTAGACCCGTTCGGGTATATCCAATTGGCGCAGGCACTCGAGGACGAACGGCGCGGTGATTTAAAAGCTCGGAATGACTTTTCGAAGGTGCTCAAAGATCAGGGCTTTGGAGCGTTCAAGGCAATGGGAGGGAATGTCTCAGTTGCGACTGGAGAGCATGAATTGCTTCACCGTAGTTTTACCTACGCTCCCCGCGGTCAGAAAATCGATAACAATGATCAGATCTTTAAGATGTTTAATTTCGCCGGCAATTCCAAGCCATTGGAACCAGCGAATTGGGTTCCCAAAGAAGCCTCGGCGTTAGTCATTGGTAATTGGGATTTTTCCGATGCCCTTGGCAGTGTCGGTGGTTTGTATGATGGATTCCTGGACGAAGAGGGCGCATTTGAGCGGACGTTGAATGATTTCAAAGTCGATCCTGACATGCAGTTGGATATCGTGAAACTGGTCGGTTTGCTGGATAATCGTTTGACGATCGCCTCTGCGGTTGAGCGTCCAATTGCGGCGTCAAGCGAGCGGGTGGTCATTGGGATTCCTGTGAAGGCCGAGCCGGATTTCGTTTTTGAAAGTCTGCGCAGAGCGACTAATGGCCAGGTGATCAGCTTAGGTGGAATCAAGGTGATAGAAGTTGATTCTGCGGCGATGGAAGAAGAGTTGCCGGATGATCTTGATGGCTTCGAATTGCCCGGTGATTTAGAGTACGAAGAAGAAGAGGAAGAAGAACCCGCGTTTCAATTGTTCGCAAAAAAGTATTTCGTAGTTCATGGTGGCAACTTATTGATCGCGAATAACAAAGGTTATCTCCGCAAACTTCTCAGTCAGAAAAAATCAAAACTGGCGAGTGCACCGGACTACATCGAAGTCAAAACCGCCATTGATAAACTGACCGATGGGTCGGATGTATGCTGGCGTCAGTTTGGACGAATGGATCTCGCCTTAGAAGCCAACTACGAGATGGTCCGGCGTGGCGAGATGGCGTCTTCCCAGACTGTGCTCGCGAGAGTGGTCAATCAGGTATTCAAGAAGCAGGCTGAAGAACAAGCAGCGGCAGCAGGAAAAGAGTTGGATGACGAGACTCTTCGTAAGCAAAAGTTGGACGGATCAAAGTTGCCCGAAAATTATGAAGTGAGCATTGCCCCGTACTTTGGCCCGATGGGCTGGGTCATGGAGACTCACGAGGACGGTTGGCGAATTACCGGTTGTATCATAAAAAAAAAGGCGTTGACCGAGGTAGTCCAGAAGACAAGTGACAAAAAGAGCGGTTCTCAGCAACGCTAGGCGCGGTGCCAGCTTTACAGAGTCACTCCGAAGTCGTCCAGGTTCCGTTGATGCAATCGACTTTTGCGTGATAGATGTGCTCGCGATCTGCTCGTCGTAAAACGTCTTCGAGGATGGTTTTTCGAGAGGCCGTGACGGAACCTTTGAAACTGCCCCTCCCCCGGATTTGAATTGGCTCTTTTAGATCGGCAAATTGTGGTGAAAGCCAGAGAGTAGCATCGGACTTGATTTTCATGCTGGCGGGGCCGAGTCGAAAACTGTTGAGACTGCTGATTTCACCAGAAATCTCTACTTTGTTGAATTTCTTCGTTTGGTTAAATAGCTCGGGGCGAACGATCCGGTCGTCCGGGATTCCTTTGAGTTCAAAGAACCAGAAATAGGTATCCCACGGTCGCAGAGCGTTGCACGTAAATTCGAATCCGCCGCGGTCGGGCCAAGGTCGCTTTTGCCCTTTCATCCATTGAAAGGCAAACGGAAGGTCTTCCATAAACAATTCATTACCGCGTCCGATGTATTGAACGATCGTGGGGTTGATGTATTTGGGCCTCATCCATTTGTTAATTGCGAATTCCATTTGTGCGATGGAGACAACATCTTTTTGGCCGTTGACGCAATAAAGAGGTAACTGGACATGGACGTTGTCCCAGTACTTATTGATATATTTACCAAAGGCTCCAGAGTATCCGATGATCCCGGCCCAATGCTCTGGGTGGGAAATTCCGATGTCGTACGCTCCATCTCCACCCTCGCGGTGCCCGGAGAGGAAGACTCGGTCGGAATCAACCGAGAACATTCTTAGACTGCGATACAGGGCATCGAGCACCACTTTGTGTTCGCGGCCGGAATAGGCCCAACCTGTTTGACCAGGTGCTCGCCAGTCCACAGTAACAACGATATAGCCATTGCGAGGCGCATTGCCCTGGCGGATTTTTAACTTTTGGTTGTACTTCCCGCACCAGATCTCCATGTTTTGATCGAGTGGTTGCGTGCCTCCGGGCAGCGAGATGATCATCGGATATTTTCGATAAGGATTGTACTGCGGAGGCAAATGGGCAATGCAGCGAAATTGTGTGGGGGCTGGATTAGCTGCTGTACCAGGAACTTCAACCTGAAATTCGATAGCTGTCTCACCCGTATAGTTATCAACTGCATCGGTGGGTTCGATTGGTTTCATCTGTTGAATCATGGCGTCAAGAATCGTAGGAGTTCCTGACTCTTTACTTGCAAGTTCCTTGAGGATAGCGGCCCGTCGTTGAAGTGTCGTGGTTTCATTGAGATATTCACGAACGAGATCCCGGACGTCAAACATAGATTGGACGACAGCAAGATTTTCGATCGCATTGTTACTTCCCAAAAGCCAGCCACTTATCGCGAGAGCGAGTTTTTGCTGAGCTGGCATCGAGATGTCTTTCGCAAGACGAATGTAAGCCGCGAGGCGGTCTTCATTGAAGCGATGTAAGTCAACTTCGATTTCATCGCGAAATCGACGAACCGCCTCAATTTGTTCGTTGCTTAAATTTTGAACCTGGTTAGTCAATTCAATTACCGCCGCTCGTGTTTGATCCACGCGTTTGCGAGCAGCTAACTCTTCTGATTCGACATTGTCGAACTCCGCTTTGATCTCTCCAGCAAGCCGGTCTTTAGCCGGTACTTTAGCCATTTGGAGGGCGAGGTCAAATTGCCCCGCATCTTTTCGCAAGTCGATTTCCCGCAGGATTTGCCTGGCTTTTAGTTGACCGATTCTATCCCTTTGGGTGCGAATTTGTTCTTTGAGGCCAGGGAACTTCGATTCGATTTGTCGGAGTTCTTCGCTGGCAAGTTTGTAGTCGCCCATCTGCTGGAAAAGGTAGGCGATGTCAAAAAACTCATCGGGTTTCGTTGGATTTTTGATGCGCGATAGTAAGACGTTTCTCAAGATGTTTTTGGGAACGGTACCGGTGGCAATATGCATGGTCCATTGTTTCAATGGGGCGGTTGGATTTCCTACCAGCGTTTCTAAAACGCAATAACGGGGAGTTATTTTCGTGATTCCCTGAGTGTAGGTTCTGCGAACCGATGTTTTGTCTGGCAAGCGAACACCGATGGAAAATTGTCGATGCCCATATTGATTGAACGGGCCAACGCCAATGAAAGCTCCGTTTCCTTCCGAACCGTTATACGCTTTCTGGTCGATATCAAAATTTATTTCGTCACTCTGACCTGAGTCGCCAAGATTTAAAACATGACTATCTCCAATAAACACGCGTCGCAGACCGTCAGTGATCACCACGATGTTGTCACGAGAGGACCCGTAAGCGTTGTAGGAGGTGGTTGAGGTGCTGAGTTGTCGAACTGTAAAAACTTCCCCTTCGAATTGAACACCGGTATCGACTGTCACGACCCGTGGGCGATCGGCCTGTCCGAAGCAAGACGATGGCAACAAGAAGCATGAGTAAATTGCGAACACGATCAGCAGCCGGGTAGCCGTTGGACTGTTAGGTGAGTTTGGATGGGGTCGAAATCTTCTGATGGCCGTCGTCCGTTTTTGATTGGTTAGGGTTGGCCTTGAATTCTGAGCGGTAGACAATTTGATGGTGGGCATGGCGTCCTGTTTTCAATGTTTCCGCGAACAAATTGAACGCGGTACCTAAATTTAATTCAATCGAATTCCGATTGCAGTACGAAATTGCAGCGAATCTCAATGTCACCAAGGCGATTTAATATAATCTTAGCCAAATAAGCTCGTCACGATAACCTTGTTTTCCAAACCGCAAACTGGGATAAATAGAGGGACTGCTATTTCCAGCGTGAGTTGGTATGACGGAACTAATGCCGGCGTCGAAAAGTTATTGACTGGATCATGATTTTTGTGTTTTTAACGACTTAGAACAGACATGATGACTTGATAAACCAACGGGAAAAAACTCGAGAGTGATGCGGATGGCAAGTGGACATTCTGGTGACAATCTAGGGGAGCAAGGCGAGTCGGGTGGACGGCCGCCGTTTCGTGAGCTGATTCAGCTTCCACGTTGGGTGGTTTATTTCCAAGCTTTATTGTTGGTCGTTACAGCGGGAGTCTTTTTTGTGATGGGGCTGTTGGTGGGTGGATTGACCTCGCCAACGTCAGCCGATTTTAATCGAACTTTGGATTGCAGAGTTTATGGATCGGTTTCTTTTCGAGAGGATGGGAATCTTCGGGCGGATCGTGGTGCCGTCGTTCTGATTCTGCCCGCCAATAAGAAACCAAATTCTCGTTCCGAGGGAAGGTTGGTGCATCCCGATTCATTTCAGGCGCTGGATAACGAAGCGATTGATCGGATACATCGGCTCGGAGGCGCTGTCGTTCGCGCCGATGAGAATGGTCAGTTTGAGGTTGCGATTGACTCCAATGCGGTCGTTGGCGTTCCCTATCAGGTTTTCATTGTCTCAAAGAATGGAGTTCAAAAAGATGGCGGTCGCCTGACGAAAGATCAATTTGCTTCGCTGGCAGAGTTCTTTTCTCCGGTCGAAGATCTAGTGGAGAAAAAACCGTTTTTTTGGATGACCTTAACCGCGGAGGGTGATCGCGTGGATTTGCCTGAGGTGGAATTCTAAAAACGATAGGTTTCGAATGTGAATGAAAAAAAATTAAACTGGCCGCCACGCCGGTTTGATTTAGTTAGCTTAGGATCAGCCAAGAATTTCACGTTTCCGATTGAGATAATCCCATACGACAAAGCGGTCGAGATCTCCCCCGGCGGTAAAGAAGACCCGCCCCTTGGTTTGTTCACTCAGACGATGGGCGAACCGGATATCTTCTTCTGACTGAGACCAACTGGGCACTAAAAACGTGTTGATTGTGATTCCATCGCGGGCACACATTGCACCTTCCCGCATGGTCGCCGCTTCTGTGAGAGGGTGCGGCGGATAAAGCATGTACAGCATATTGTCTTCGAAGTGAGCGGTCGGGAGTCCGTCAGTAATTAAGACGATTTGTCGATTGGGAGTATCCTGGCTTGCGAGAAGTTGTCGAGCTAGGCGGAGCGAATGTTGAATGTTGGTGAAATGTTGATGAATCATGGTTTCACTGACATCCTCGCGGCTCATATCAACCTTTAGTTGGACCCAGGGGTCGTGAATGCTGACATGTTTCGGCATCAGATCGATGATTTCACCTGAAGTGCGGATTTTGCCAAAAGTGTACATTTCAACGAAGTTAAGATAATCCCCTGGAAATTCCCGGCGAATCAAACCCTCCATTGCGATAGCCATTCGTTTGACGTTGATGTACTGGCCGTCGTACCGCATCGACCCGCTCATATCCATGACAACGACGGTGGCTGATTTGGGATTGTTACGCGTACGATGAATTTCGATGTCTTCCGGCTTTAACTGGACGGGGAGTTGACTATTGGATCGCAACATTGCATTGATGAAAGTTTGCGGGATGTCCATATGAGTCAAGGAGTCCCCGAACTCATATGGCTTTGTCGATTGTAATTCGACGGCCCCTTCTCCCGTGACGTTGCCATTATGCCGGCCGGATTTAGATTCGTTGAGGTTGCTGAAAATTCGAGATAGTAAACTACCTTGGAAGACACGGTAGGCTTGTGGGGTTAGCTCAAATTTGCCGTTTCGTGCTGCCAGCCCTTGTTGCTCTGCGACGTCTCTCACGTATTCTTCGATAGCCTGCTGGAGTTCCTCGAGCGCCTGCATAGATTCCTGACCCATGAATTCGCTTAGTTGATCGAGGTCGATAATTCCAATCTGTGCCGTATCTCTCGCCTCTTTAAGTTGTTCGAGGAGCTCGTCAATTTTCTCAAGCTCTTCCTTGATTTCAATTGCCTCTGAAACCCCCAGAGACTGTTGACCGGTAAATTGATATTTCGATACCAATTCATCAATTTCATATTTGGTTGCTAACCGGGCAATCAGTTGAGCGATATGCTGGGCAAACGGAGATGCGTCATCTCCAATGAGGTAATAAATCCGTTCAAGGTCGTAAAGTTGTTCCTGTTGGACAGCTTCGAGCAAATGGTGTTTTAAATCGGGACTGGCTTTCGGCCCGTTCTTGGAGTGTTTTTGGAATCTTTTCCGTGCCTCTAGCTGAACAGACTTCGTTTCGTAGCTAGACAGGATTTTCCGTTTTCGTTCTTCGAGCGCGGCTTGCATCTGGTCAATACTCGGCCCAAACCCGGAAAACTGTTCGGGATCGATTCGAATCGCCCTTGCAAGCTCCTCAGCGGTAAGTTCACGCGAGTTCCCGGTGGCTAACATTCCATTCATCAGAGATGAAATGATGTCCGAAGGCGGCAGCGTTGGGCTGGGGAATTTGACAGGGTCGTACTTCAAATACGTTTGCACAATTCCGCCAATTTTTTTGCTATTCGCCATCGAAATAACTCTCGCCGTAAAACGACACTGTTAACTAAGTTTGGTAGGAAGAATGACCGTGAGCTTGATTTCGAGAAATTTTATCCAGCGAGTACAAGCCAGCTAAAATGAATTCGACGCAAGAGGCTCGCACCGCAGCGTCTTGAGAGGCGTTGATCTCAAAGGCTTTCTCCCAGGCGGGTGGTACACGTTGGAGGCGGTCCGCGTATTGTGTTGAAGGTATCAAATCACCAACCTCAATCTTGATGCCCTTTCCAAAGATGTCTGCAATCTCGGATAGCCCGTGTTGAGAGACGTATTCTTCGAAGACGATTTGAATGGCTTCTGCCACGATGCTGTCCAGCACTTGTCTTTCCGACATCTGGTGACTGCCCATCAGGTCAAGTTCAAGCTTGCCAAGCGCTGAAGTGTGAAGGTGTCCGAGGTCGCTAATCCGAGGCACGGCGGGTGTCTCGCCGGTGATCACACTCCGATGTCTCGCGCTGGAGATCATCGTTCTGTAATTCGCAAGACTGAATCTGGCGCTAACCCCGGATTGTTGATCGACGTATTTTGATTTCCTGGCCTGAACCGTGATTTGTTCACAAATTTCTTTCATGAAATAGGGCACTCGAACGGGATAGTCACCGTCAAGGTCAATCCCTGATTCTTGTTCAGTGATCTGAATGCCGTGATCACGGTCCGCCGGATAGTGGGTTTGTATTAAACTTCCAATTCGATCTTTCAACTGAGGGATGACTTTACCACTTCGGTTAAAAGTGGATGGGTTTGCGGAAAACAGAATCATGACATCTATGTCGAATCGAACTGGGAATCCACGAATTTGCACATCTCTTTCCTCAAGAATGTTAAACAGTCCTACCTGAACAAGTTCGTCGAGTTCGGGTAGTTCGTTCATGGCAAAAATACCTCTGTGCATTCTCGGAATCAGCCCGAAATGGAGCGCATCTTCGGTAGACATGCTTGCTCCAGCAGCGAGTTTCGCTGGGTCAATTTCACCGATGATGTCGGCAAACTTGGTTCCCGGAGAAAGACGTTCAGCGAAACGGTCATTTCGGTGCCACCATTTTATCGGGATCTCCTCGTCTTTTCGATTCTCAACAAACGCTTTCGCAACACCGCTTAACGGATTTATAGGATCTTCGTGAAATGGGGCTCCCGGGATGTCTAGATAGGGAATCTCTTCATCGAGGAACTGAATCAACCCGCGCATTAATCGGCTTTTCGCTTGTCCTTTCTCACCTAAATAAAGCATGTCATGGCCGGAAATGAGGGAAATGTTGATCTCGGGAATTACCGTGTTCTCGTACCCAATGATGCCAGGGTAAAGTTCATCTCCTTTGGCGAGTTGTCGGAGGAAATTTCGCCGAAGTTCCGATTTTACTGACTCCGATTTCCATCCCGTTTTTTTTAACTGGTCAAGGTTCTTGATTTCCAAGCTTTTCATTGATTGCATTTTATAATTATCCAGTCAGAGTTTTTCGCCTCACATTTCTCGATCGGCGAATTGCTTCTTCAACTTTTTGTTGAGGATGAATTTTAGTTTGGTCGGAGAGTTTTCAAGGTGCGTTGGCCGGATGCTTTTTTAAAAATCACCCAGTCTTGTCAAAACCGGAAGAATCAATGCTGAACAACATGGTATCCTCCTTCTCTTTTTGGGAAATCGGGCCGAGGTTCGGAGTTAGTAGCCAAAACTAACTGGTCAATTGCAGTCGTCGCGGAATTACCGAGGTCGGTCGTCAAAACTGGTTTGGCTTGCAAACGGGTGAGATAATCGAACGTCATCGTCACACAAGTGTAGTCGATGACACAAGTCTTCGGGTATCATTGGCAGATTGAATTTTGTTCGCGGTTGGTGGCACAAATGGCTGATATTGAATATTTGTTTTTTGATCTTGGAAACGTGATCTTACCGTTTGATCATGAAATTGGTGCTACTCGTATTGCCGACTCCATAACTGCTCATCCTGATCAAGTGATTAAGTGGATTTTTGAGTCCGGTCTTCAACAGTCATTTGAAACCGGTGAAGTCAATCGACAGGAGTTTTGCAACCGGTTTTCTGAATTGTCAGATACCAATTTGAGCCCCGAATTTTTGCTCCACTCGATTAGTGACATATTTAGCTTGAACCGGAAATTGATCCCGTTAATTGGACAGCTTAAAGCGGTCAATTTTCCAATTGGAATTTTGTCCAATACCTGCGTTTCGCACTGGGAGTTTGCGCTGTTGAGATTCCCTATTCTCAGACAGTTGTTTAGTGATTTTGTTTTAAGTTACGAAATTGGGGCAATGAAGCCTGATGCTCTCATTTACGAGCGGGCATTGGCTGTTGCGGCGGTGGAGCCAAAGAAATGTTTATTTGTAGATGACCGCCTGGACAACGTCGCAGGCGCCCGCGCAATGGGGTGGGAGGCAGTTGTCTACCAATCGGTGGAACAGCTTGCACTTGAACTTAGGTGTCGGGGAGTGAAATTCAATTTCTAATTCAACTGAAATTGAGTTGACGATTCGTAAAATTTGTACGGTTTAAGATTGAATTAAACGCAATTCATTTTCAATTTCACGCAAACCCTCCAGTCCGCCATCACTAATTGAGATGCAGGAATGGGGCCCATTGTTTTCACGGGGATTAATTCGAATCATTGGTTGATTGAATTCGCGGGCAATTTTTTCTGATTCGGATCTAACAGTTGGAATTGCTGTGCCCGCGCCAATTTCGATAATTGCGATATGTGAGTTTGCGGAAAGGTACGAAAGCCAATGGTCATATTTTTGGTTTTGAGTTTGATGGTAGTCTGCAACCCACTGAGAGTCTCCGAACATTAGAATGTTAGGGCGAGCGGCTGAAGAGCAAATGGGGCACTCGGGGATTGGTGTCTGGGCGGTAAAAGTTTCTTCATCTATCTGCAATGTTGTCTGCTCTGCACTCCAGATTTGCCTAGTACAAACTTCACTACACTGGAGAAATTCGAAGCTGCCGTGACACTCATAAATTTGTTCGGGTGAAAATCCAGTTTTCTGGAAATGTCCATCAACATTACTGGTGAAAACAAAATAATTGTGGTTAATCTTCCGGACCCAGTTCAACATGATTTCGAAACCACGATGAGGCGCGGTAGCGCGGTAGAGGTTGAGTCGGTGACCGTAGAATCCCCACGCCTGCCGGGGATTGTCTTTGAACCATCGTGGGTTTGCCAGATCGTAAAAATCCAGCCCTTGCTTCCGAAACGCGGGGTACGCCCGCCAAAATCCTTCCGTCCCTCGGAAATCCGGTAAGCCAGAGTCGACTCCCAGGCCTGCACCCGCGGTAATCAAGATCGCATCGCAGTCGCGAATGATTCGAGCCGCTTTTTGGAAGGGTTCGCGATCAGTGTGGTCATTTTGCATGTTAGAAGTTGGGTCTAAAATTTCACTTGGGCTTTGATTTGTTAGTCATCCAGATGACAATTGAAAAGCTGCACTCAGAGGCTTTACTTACTCAAGAGGTTCGCTTTGGAAACTAATAGTTTATCAGATATTCAGCCTTTCATTGCTCGGTACCAATTTTGGCTCCGCCGAGTTCTTTTAGCTTCGATCTTGATTGGGTTGTTTTGCTCTGATGCCACAATTGGGCAGGATGATCAAGGGATTGCGGTTCGCCAGATAGAGGGTCAGGATAACCGACCTGCGCTCAGCGGAGCTCGTGCGTTCGTGAATGCCGATGGCGGCGGGGAAGAATTTGGAATTGGCTATGCCACGTTTATGCTGTTGGAGGGAGACGAGGCGATTGAGCGGATCGGTGCGGCCGAGTTGATTGAGGCGGAAAATCGAATCTTTTATTCTTTCGTAGAAGCCCCGGCGTTGAGGAAGCTTAAAACCTTTTTGAAGATTCCAACGGAGAATCAAATTCGCGTTCATAAAATTTGGTTTCTATTTAAGAAGTCAGGCGTAAATCGCGATTTGCGGCTGCGCATGCGGGGCTCGGCGGAGTCTCGCGAAGTGATGGTAAAGATCGAGGAGTGCGACAAGAAAAAGTTCGAAAGAAAGTATGTGAAGAGGTGGCGCCAGGAATTCGTCGATGCTATCGCTGCGCAGCGAGCTGTCAACGATTATCCACCCATTTTAGAGGATTACCTCGAGAGCATGCTTCTTGGCCGGGTTCCATTGGAAAAATCTAAAACCAGAGATGGGAAAGAGAAGGACAAGGATCAGGTCAAGTCATTAGCAAAAACCGTGGGCTTGCTATTGGATCTTGAATCTACTCGTGGCGATTTAATTTCAGAGTCGATGAATCCGCAGGTGCTTGCGTCGAATACCCAAGTTCCCCTGCCCCGCCCAATTAGGTTGCCCGTCAAATCAAGCACTGTATTGCCACGTTCCTTGGTTATCGAGGAAATCGCGAAAGTGGTTCCGGCGACTTGTTTTTACTTAAGGTTTGGTAATTGGAATAATCAAATTTGGCTTAAAGACCTAATGGATGAATATGGCGGGGATCTTAGTCGTATGTTGACGGTCCGCGGCTATAAAAAGCTCGTTCAATCAAAGTTCTTAGATCAGTTATGCGTCCAGTCGGGGCCGTTAGATAAGTGGTTTGGCGGGACCAAAGTCAATGACGTCGCGCTCATTGGATCGGACTTTTATTTTCGAAGTGGTGCCGGCGTGGGGGTTGTTCTGCAGTCGCAGCCCAATCAAACGGAATCTCTGCGGAAAAATTTTGGTGACAAGCGGAGTAAAATTGTCAAAGAGGCAAAGGAACGGATACTTGCGCGAGTCCCGAAAGCGAATGGCGTAACGATAGATGACATCGACAATGTTTGGCAGGGAGTTGTCGAGATCAATGGTTGCAAGGTCGATTTTGTAGAGACGCGTACAAATCGTGCTGATGTTAAAAATGAAAATGTGTTGAAAGCGACGTTGGATGAGCAGGTGTTTTATCGTTCGTTTTATGTCGTCGAAGGGGATTTCCATCTCATTACTACGTCCCTTGAGATTGTGAAACAATTTCTTGCAATTCAGGATGGTAAAGGAATGTCGCTTGGTGAATCCGAAGATTTCAGGGCGTTCCGGTCTAAAGACCCGTTTGAAAAAGGATCTCAAAATCGGATCTTGTTTTTCGCTTCGAATTCCTTTTTAGAGAATTTATTTAAGCCAAGCTTTCAAATCGAGCTTCTTCGACGCAATCGCCTACTTGCAAAAATTCAAGTGTTGGAGATGGCGACGCTCGCGGCCAAAAATGAAGGAGTCGAGTTGGTAGAAAATGCCAACATTTTTGCCAAGCTGGTCGATGGTAAATTTTTGCCAAAGAATTTTGGTAAACAAGGTCTTGAGCGTATCGGCCAGAATTGGATCGATCAAGAACGAGGGCGGTTTGGCTTTTTTAAACCCGTGGCCGATGTGGCAACCGAGTTCTGTACCGAGGCGGAACGGGACGAGTATCTAGGCATTGAAAGTGCTGTGAATAATTCGATAAGGGCTCTCGAACCAGTTTATTTACATCTGGATCGGAGGTTAGACCGGGAAGATGACAAAGTTGAAGTTGTTTCCATTGATTCAAGAATTACTGCAATCGGTGAAGATGATCTGGACTGGGCGTTAGGTCGCCTCGGACCGAAGATGCAGAACGAGATTTCGCGGGCCAAGCCCAGTGAAGAGCAGGCGCAGGCAAAGGAGGGGGAACCCGTCGTTCAGCTGAATTTGAGTTTAAAAAAGAAGCCGATTTTCAAGCAGGATTTTGACTACCGTTTGTTTTTGGTGGTCGATGATGATCCGGGATTCGACCCGAAAGTTGACCTTAAAGCTCCTTCGATTTTGCAGCAAATTCTTGCGGAAGTCCCCGGTTTCGTAGTCACTCAACCGGCTGCGGGGGTTTTGAATTGGTTCTTTCCTGAAGGGCGAAGGGCAGCGATGATCGACGAGAGTGGAAATCGTGAGATTCGAGAATCTAAGTTATTAAAAAGTCCGTTGTATCGCTTGAAAGTCCACGATGCGTTGAGTTTGGATGGATTAAGAGAAGTGAAGGGATTCAATGCGGTGTCTTATGATTTGAAGCGTCTTAAAGAGTTGGAGCTAAAGGAAGTGCCGATTGATGTTGCAGATCGAACTCAGTTTCACTTGGAGATTAAGAATTTAAAACCAGAGTCGGAACTTAACCGCTGGGTGAATTCAATTAATTACCGCCGTAGCTGGCAAACATCAATTGCGAATGTGAAATTCATGAATTTTGTTTCCAGACAACTGGGGATCGATAAGGGAAAGGTGCAGTCGGTTTGTCAGGATTTGCTGGGGGTGGAATTAGTTTGTTCATTGGGCGGAAGATACGAAAAAGTGAAGACAAGGGGAGGTCTCGTGATGATTTTCTCGGATGCTTGGCCTAATTTTGAATACCCGGCGTTGCCGAAGAGTTACCGGGCTCCAGTGCTGAGATGGTTTCGAGGTTGCGAGCTGCGTCTAAGTAAAGAGGACGACGGGGGGAGATTTCAGTTGACGGGCACGTTTAAGGTTGAGCGAACTCCCACAGGATTTGAGCTTCCGCTGTTTAAAGACTTTAAGAGCCTCTTTGGCGGAGGTGCAAAGTAAAGGGAATTGCTGGAAAGTTGAGCAATGCGTTTGTTTTTTTGTACTTTGGACGGCATCGTTTTAATGACCTGCAGGAGCTGTGTCGCATTATCCCAGACGGGTTGCTCCGCTGGTATTACCAGTGACTTACGCACTAGAACTGATATATTAAAGCGGTTGATGTCAACGTGAATCGAATGGGGAACTCTGAATGGAATTCGTAATTGCCTTGCTGGCACTTACGGCGATGGAAATCGTACTTGGTATTGATAACATCGTCTTTATTACAATTGCATCGGCAAAATTGCCCAAGAGTCAGCAACCCCTTGCGAGGCGACTCGGCTTGGCGCTTGCTTTGTTGACTCGCCTGCTTCTTTTATTGTCGTTGTATTATTTGGTACACGACGCGCAATTTCAGCGGCCTATTTTTGAATTGACTGATCTGGGAGTTCCTCAGTCCATTATTGAACGGATGAGCGTCACCGATGCTTCGACGGCCGGACACCTTTCGGGGGAGGTGTTGAAAGAAGTGAACCACGAACATTTCACCGAAGCAAATGATGTATCTTTAAAGGATTTGATTTTGTTTTTAGGTGGATTGTTCCTGGTAGCCAAAAGTGTCTACGAGATTCATGATGAATTTGGCCATGGGGATGCGGTTGACACCAAGCCGACAAAGAGGATGTTTGCCGGTGTTTTAATTCAAATCGCTTTACTTGACGTAGTGTTTTCACTTGATTCGGTAATTACCGCGGTCGGAATGGTGGATGATATTACAATAATGGTTGCATCGATAATTATTGCGGTAATCGTGATGTTAGTTTTCGCAGAGCCAGTAAGTCGATTTGTTGAGAAACACCCCACTTTGAAAATGTTAGCTTTGAGTTTTTTGATTTTGATTGGCGTGATGTTGATTGCCGAAGGTGTGGGAGCCCACATGGATAAAGGGTACATTTACTTTGCAATGTTCTTCGCACTGATTGTCGAGGTCATGAACATTGGTTTGAGGCAAAAAGGGCCTGAGGAAAATTTGGAGGTTCCGGAGGCTGGGGATTGAGGTTGATTCTCGTTTCCATTAAACATCGTTCGTTTTTAGACGATTGATGCAGACAGTGAGTTAGTAAGCAGGTGTTGGTATCGCAGTTTTAAATTTACAAACAAATTTACAAACGAAATTCCAGTTTCGACAGGAATGGCGGTCTTGTCCGAGTAGGGTACTGGCATTTTCATTGTCACTGATGAGTTTTTGGTATCGAACATTTGTTTTTGCAAGCGTCGCATTGAGTGTTGGTCTGCCGGGGATTCGTGCGCTAGATGGTCAGGAAACCGATAAAGGTTTTCGAGATTTCAGAATTGTCGAACCGTCTGAGCTAATTCAACAACTTTCAGTTTTTGAACCTGAAAATTCTGGGGATGAGAACTTCGACCCAAGCAAATTCAAAGATCTTGCAACGGAAGGGCTGCGCTTGCTTTCGGAATTGAGTCCAGAGCAACGAGAAAAAGCTCTGGATCTTGCCGATCGGATCTTTAAAAAACAAGGGCTTGAGTCCGAGGATTCCAAAGCGCTCATGAATAGGCTCGGGGTACCGGAGCCTATTCGGAAGTCCCTGATAGAGCAGTTTGGCGAAAAAGGCTCCGTAGGCAAAAGTAATTTTCGAGAT
>JAALLA010000175.1 GCA_011087765.1 Pirellulaceae bacterium | reverse complement strand
GCCGATTTGGATTTTGCCTACAAAATTTGCTAACTTTAGATTCAACGCAATAGCCACTCCATGCAATGTATCCCTAGAAGGTATACTTAAGTATTAACAATCAATAAAAGCGAATGGCGTAAGATGAGTTTTGCCAGAATTAGAAACCGGTTCAGAGTCAGATTGGCGGTTATGTCGGTCCTGTTTTTGAATCCAGCAGTGACGAGTGCGGATGAAGTTACCTATTCCCGCGATGTGCGACCAATTCTCGCAGCTAAGTGTTTTAATTGTCACGGTTTCGACGCGGGTAGCCGACAGGGTGACTTGAGGTTAGACCGCCGTGAATTCGCTGAACACGTCCTTTCGAATGAGGACGGTTCGATGTTGTTATTGGATCGCGTAACTTCCGATGACCCTGAGATGCGAATGCCCCCCCCAAGTAGCAAACTCTCGCTCTCCGAACAGGAAATTGATGTCATTAAGCGGTGGTTAATTCAGGGTGGGCAATACGAACAGCATTGGGCGTTCCAGGTTCCGGTAAGGCCCGACGTGCCAGTGGTGGCAATTGAAGGCATTCGGAATCCAATCGATAACTTCATTCAATCTCGCTTGATTGCTGAGGGACTGACAAAGTCTAGCGAGGCTGATGCGACCACGTTAGTTCGGCGTCTTTCACAGGATTTGCATGGTTTGCCCCCGTCGGCCGATTTGGTTCAAAAATTCTGTGGACGAACTGACGACGATTCTTATTCGGAGTTGATTGACTTATTGATGGCATCGCCGAAATATGGCGAGCACATGGCGGTTCCGTGGTTGGATGCTTCGAGGTATGCAGATACCGATGGCTACCAAAACGATCGATATCGGTACATGCATGTGTGGCGTGATTGGGTAATCCATTCCCTGAATAAGAATATGCCCTACGACCAATTTATTTTAGAGCAGGTGGCGGGTGATATGCTCCCTAACGCGACGCTTAAACAACAAATTGCGACTGGGTTTTGCCGAAACCATCGGATTAATTCAGAGGACGGTTCAATTCCCGAGGAATGGCATGTTGAAAATGTCGTAGATCGTATTGATACGATTGGTACGGCGATCCTCGGGCTGACTGTGGGTTGCGCGCGGTGTCACGATCATAAATTTGATCCAATCTCCGCGAAGGAATACTACCAATTATTCGCATTTTTCAACAACGTTCCCGAATGGGGAGTGGGTCCTAATAATGGGAATAGCCCGCCGTTTATTAAAGTTCCAGATTCGTGGCCTCACCTCACCGTGGAAGAAAATGTCGCGGTTGAACCGGCGCCAGTGAAGTTGCGAGGCGCCCGGGAGGGGCAAATGGGGAACGGTCTCAAAAGGCCACAGGCGGGTAGTAACAAAACAGTGATGGTGATGCATGAGATGGAGGTTCCCCGTCCGACCTATCTCTTGAAACGGGGCCAGTTCGACGCCCCTGATAAGTCAGAAGTTCTCGTACCCGGCGTGCCGCAGGCCTTGTCCACAAACAACGGGCAACCGCCTCAGACACGACTTGAATTCGCTCAATGGCTCGTGAATCAGGAAAATCCACTGACAGCTCGAGTAGCGGTGAATCGTACTTGGCAACAGTTTTTTGGCACTGGCTTGGTTAAAACCAGCGAGAATTTTGGGACCCAGGGTGAATTGCCGAGCCACCCTGAATTACTCGACTGGTTGGCTGTTGAATTAATGGAAAATGGATGGAATATTCGACATGTTCAAAAATTGATTCTAGAGAGTTCAACTTACCGGCAGACGTCTGAGGTAACACCTGAATTAATACGTCAAGATCCACAGAATAAGCTTCTTGGAAGAGCGCCCCGATATCGGTTGCATGCCTTTGCGCTGCGCGATTCGTTATTGGCCAGTAGTGGACTTTTAGTTGATAAAGTGGGTGGAGTACCTGCGAAGCCGTATATGCCGCCCAAAATTTGGCGATCAATCTCCAATAATTCTTACAAACAGGGTAAGGGTGACGATTTATATCGCCGGAGTATTTACACTTTTTGGCGGCGTACCATTCCGCCGCCCACGATGGTTAATTTTAATTCTGCGGACAGAGAAGTTTGCAACGTTCGCAAAGACCGGACCAACACGCCATTGCAAGCTTTAACTCAAATGAACAATGTTGCTTTTGTTGAAGCGGCCCGGTTTTTGGCGGAAAGGATGTTGGCTCACTCTGACGATCCGCGTCTGGCAATTGAATTTGGTTTCCAGCAACTGATGGCTCGGGGCCCCAAGCAAGTGGAGATGGACTTGTTGTTAGCGGCGAATCGGGATTTTAAAACTAATTATCGATCAAAACCTCAGGCAGCCAAAATGTTGTTGTCGGTTGGCCAGAAAAAGAGAGACGAAAAATTAGATCTAACCGATCATGCGGCAATGACGATGGTGGCATCATTGTTAATGAATCTAGACGAGGCGGTCACACGGGAATGAGATCAGACGAAATAACATTCATCGAACAAACTAAGTCGTTGATCAATCGTAGGTTCTTTCTAGGAAGAGCAGGGATTGGTTTGGCGGCTCTCAACGGGTTGATTCGTGCTCAAGAGAAAGCATTAGCTAGTGGTGCTCTCAAGCGAAAGACAGATTCCGGACCAGGAACCGCTCATTTTTTACCAAAAGCGAAGCGGGTTATTTATCTATTTCAATCCGGTGGGCCGTCTCAATTGGATCTATATGATCCGAAGCCTGCCTTAAGAAAACGGTTTGGCGAGGAAGTCCCTAAGTCGATTTATCCGGATGAACGGAAAACGACGATGAGCAACGCGCAGAGTAAATTCGGAACCGCGCCGAGCGTGTTTAAATTTAATCGTTGCGGGAAGTCTGGATTAGAGCTTAGTGAACTATTGCCAAATATTAGTCAAATGGCTGACGATATGTGTGTGATACGATCCATGCATACTCAGGCGATTAACCATGATCCAGCAATTACGTTGATGCAAACAGGCTCGCAAATTCCAGGAAGGCCCAGCATGGGAGCTTGGCTTAGTTACGTCCTAGGGTCTGAAACTGAGAACCTGCCCACATTTGTCGCAATGAGTTCCCGCGGATCCGGGAAAGGTGGGCAACCCATTTATGATCGACTTTGGGGCAGTGGATTTCTTCCCTCAGTTCATCAAGGGGTTAAATTTAGAAACCAGGGTTCTCCTGTGTTGGACATTTATGACCCGGCTGGAGTAGATACAAACGTCCGGCGAACGATGTTGGACTATTTAGGAAAATTAAATGAGTTGAAATTTCAAAGTTCGGGTGACGCTGAAATTCAAACTAGAATCGCGCAGTATGAACTTGCCGGTAAAATGCAGGCCTCGGTACCGGAATTGCTTGATTTCACACAAGAGACCGAATCGTCGATGGCGATGTACGGAAAAGATGTACGACGCCAAGGTTCTTTCGCGTTCAATTGCTTAGTCGCTCGTCGGTTAGCGGAGCGTGGCGTTCGGTTTATTCAATTGTTCCATCAGGGTTGGGATCAGCACGTTAATTTGCCAAATCAAATTCGGCGGCAGTGTATCGACACTGATCAACCGACGGCGGCGCTGATCCAAGATTTGAAATTACGTGGAATGTTCGAGGATACCTTGATTGTTTGGGCGGGGGAGTTTGGCCGAACTGTTTATTCCCAGGGGAATCTCACGCAACAGAGTTATGGTCGAGACCATCATGGCAATTGCTTTTCGGTTTGGCTGGCGGGGGCCGGGATCCGAGGTGGAATGAGCTATGGTGCGACCGATGATTACAGTGTGAATGTTGTGGAGAACAAACTTGAGCCGCATGATTTGAATGCAACCATCCTGCATCAAATGGGGATTGACCATACTCGTCTTACTTATCCATTTCAGGGGCGAGACTATCGATTGACTGACGTCCACGGGAATGTGGTGCGTGATATTTTAAGTTAATCGATGAGGGGGACTTTGGTGAGCCGTTATTCGAATCGAACCCGTTAGCCGGCCCGTTTATAATAAAATTCGTCAGCTGGTGACGGATCTTGTGAATAGTAATAAGTGGAATTAGATGGATAGGGCTTTCGCTTTTTGGTAAAGAGCCAACCGGCAATTAAGATGAACAAGCCTCCGAAGACCGAGGCTATCGCTAGTGTCTGTTTTGCTTCGTTAATTGCCATCACGAGCAAAGCTTCTCCGTAGAGTGCTGCTTCTTCGGTTCGCTTTTTTGACAACTGGTCCACCGAAGAAAGAGACTTGTCGAGTTGTTCTTTCAGATCTTCAGTGGCGACTACTCTCTCTTGATTTACAGCGTCTAATACGATTCTGCGTTCTTGTTGGAGTTGATCGATCGTCTTAACACGCATCGCTTCGATTTGATTAACAGTTATTTCCCGTTGTTCATTAATTGCAACTTCGACTGACTTTCGTTCATGATCAATTAGCGCTGGTATTTGTGCGACAGTTTGTGAAATCGACTGTGCGGCTAGGGTGGTTTGTTGAAGGTCTGCCAGAGAGTCCGCTAAGGGATCCAACTCAATCAAATCGAGTGAAAGAAGTTCCGCTTGCCACCGAGCCTGCTTAGGAAGGAACTCCGCGTAAAGGCGGGCAAGGCTCTGCAGTTCATCAATGTTAGTTTCCAAGCGGCCCAGCACCTCCATGGTGTCATAAGACTTATCTTTGATTGCATCAATGTAATGGGAGGTAGCTGATTCCCGATCAAATTGTAAATTACTGAGAGGGTATTTTGACGCGAAATTTTCGGCAAACCCTTCCCCTAACTCCGTGCCGTTCGTCAATTTGGGGATTTCTGTACCGATTGTTTTTTGGATTCGCAGCAGACGGTCATTAAATTCGTTCTCTCCTGTCAGCAGCGCTGGAGGAAAGGAACCAAAGAGTTCGGTGCTTTCTCTTTCAAAAAGATCATCGGTTTGTTTCACGAGGATCCATAGATCTAGAAAGGCGCCCATCGGGTCCTTGCGACCAGATGCCCTGAATGTCGCGTTGATGCCGTTGATTTTCCAAAGAAGCGCATTTCGACGGACTTGAGTTGGAGGGGACTGAGCGAGGATTTGATCGCTTGTCTGCTCAATGTGGTTCGCGTAACGCAGAGTAAAATCGTCGATTAGCACTCGCAATTTATTGGATGACAGAAGATGCTCCCCGCCTGATTCTTCGAGGAAACCACGTTCTTGCACTGCTAAATGACAGCCGGTCTGGGATAAAGCGACCCCCAGCAGGAAAAGTGCTATCAAGTTTTTTGAATTCGGCACAAGCATCCGTGGTCAGTATCAAAACCTGGCAACGATGGCAAGATCAATCCAATTTTAAGACACTGGAAAATTTCACAGTAAAAGAACAAAAGGAAGTCGAATCAGGCTTAAAGGAAACAAGTGTGCCCTTTGAGTGGAATTGCTGAGTTGATTTGATTCAAAATGAAATTAGTGACTCAAAATGAGACGATTTAAGATCCAAAAGTAAATTTATAAAAACGTTAGGAGGGAAGTTTATGGTTTGGATAATGGATTCCAACGAATATTTTCTTAACAATCTCTGAGGAAAACCGGAATTTGAACAAATAATTTTCAATTTCGCATGATGATTCATCTTTTGGCTCGGCGTTTGCAATTTAGCTATTGGAAACACTCGTTGGCTGTTCAGTGGAGTAGGCGACGGTGACAGAGAACTTTCGAATATTGGGGAAGCCCTTGTCGGGAGGTCTATTTAAATCCAGCTTCTTCTGCAATGGAAAGTGATGCGAATTATGGAAAGCCTATCTAAAAATGCTCCCCCGTTAAAACGCCGATCCGCTTTTGGGCTAAGCGTTATGTGCTGGTTACTTTTTTCATTAGCGCCGGAGCAAACGTTTGGTGACGATCCGCCGGTGGAAAAAAAGAGGTCACTGGACCAGCGGTTGATTCAGAAATTGCGCCGCAACGATGTCCAAGCAATTGATCTCGGGCCAACAGCATCGTCTGAATTGGTGGAATTAGGACAGGCGCTTTTTTTCGATCCGATTTTAAGCGGAAATCGAGACACAGCCTGCAGCACCTGTCATCATCCAAAGACTGGAACGGGTGACCAATTATCTCTGGGGATCGGTACGGGCACTACGACTTCAGGTAAGGTCAGCTTTTTTAGAGAGAAAGGTGCGGGAAGGGAATTTATTCCGCGGAATGCTCCTGAATTGTTTAATAAAGGCTCAGTTCTTTGGACAACTCAATTTTGGGATAGTCGTGTGGCGACGGCCTATGGTTCGATTTCCTCACCTGCCGGTGACGACTTACCGTCTGGGTTGTCATCCCCCTTGGCTGTACAGGCAATGTTCCCTGTTACCAGCACCGATGAAATGCGTGGGTCGATCGCCGATTGGTTGGATCCTCACAAAGATAATGAAATCGCTGATCCTGCACTTGATGGGGATTTACCCGGGATTTGGCGTGCATTGATGAATCGACTGCAACAAATTGATGGGTATGCCGATCCGGTCGACGGTTTATTTGTCAGAGCATTCGGTGAGGTACCAGGCGATCTCGGTTTTGAAAGTGTCGCAACGGCGCTTGCTGCATTTGAATCCACTGCCTACAGTTTTGACGACAGTCCATTTGATGAATACCTAAAAGGAAACCGGGATGCGTTGACCAAGTCTCAAAAACGTGGAGCGCTTTTGTTTTACGGGAAATTTAAATGCGCATCTTGTCATTCGGGGACGTTGTTAACCGATCAAAAGCACTACAATTTGGCAATTCCTCAATTTGGGCCGGGGAAAGATGAATCGGGTTTAGATCTAGGAAGGTACCTTGTGACCGGTGACCCAAAAGATCGCTTCAAATTTCGTGTCCCCGGGCTTAGGAACGTAGCCCAAACCGCACCCTACATGCACAATGGAGCCTACTACAATTTAGCGGAGGCCATTACACATCACCTTGATCCAGTGCAAAGTTTAATGGAGTACGACCCCAACGAAAAGTTGATTCAAGGAGCGGAACTAGCCGACACTTACATTGACGATCGCTCCATTTTACGGGATCTAATCAAAACAGCGGATGTCAAACGAAAGAAGATCACACCTAAAGAAATTTCATATCTCTTGGAATTCATGCAGGCTTTAACCGCGCCGGATATTGTTGCCCGACTTGAGTCAACCATTCCATCGAGTGTCCCTAGTGGCTTGCAGGCCGATCAGTTTGGAGAATAGGGTATTCTTAAACGCTCCGTAAGATCGCGTGATGGTTAAGCAGTGGATCGGTTTCGGATTTTTTGGTCTGATAGTAACCCCGCTGCATTGTTTGGTGGTTAGATTTCATAGGCATCCGGAAGGTTATTGATTGAAATGAAGATTCGTGTATCGACATTTGTGTTTGTGATTTTCCTTCCAGTCGCTTTGTCATTGTTTTCGCAAGTGACAGCTACCGCTCAAGTAAAATCAGGTGAGACGGTACGGGTTTTCATTCTTGCTGGGCAGTCAAATATGGAGGGTGCCGGTGTAATCGAGGGTGGCCCTAAACAGCGCAATGACGGGAAAGGGACCTTAAGTTTTCTTGTCAATGAAAGTGAGGATCGGCAGAAATATCAACACCTGCTGGATTCGAGTGGTCAATGGCTAATTCGAAACGATGTTTGGATATGGTATCTCGGCAGAAAGGGAGGTCTTACCGTCGGTTATGGGGCGAAGCAAGATCGTCTTGGTCCGGAGCTATTGTTTGGGCACGTCGTTGGCGATGCGATTGATGACCCCGTATTATTAATTAAAGTTGCTTGGGGCGGAAAAAGCCTCGCCAAAGATTTTCGATCGCCGAGCAGCGGGGGAGAAGTTGGCGATTACTATGGCGAAATGCTAAAGCAGATCGGTTCGGTATTAAAAAACCTAACGACTGACTTCCCCGAGCTTCCAAATAAGTATGTCTTGAGCGGTTTTGGTTGGCACCAAGGTTGGAACGACGGTTGTAGTAAGGACCAAACGGCTGAGTATGAGGAGAATCTAGTTAATTTTATCAAAGATGTTCGAGAGGATCTTGCCGCACCGAATCTTCCTTTCGTCATCGCGAATAGTGGGTTTGCCGGTTGGAATCAAAAAGTTGACCGGAGGCTGGATATCATGAAGGCTCAGTCGAACGCAGCAAAACGCACTGAATTTAGGGGTAACGTAATTTGCGTTGAGACGCGTGATTTTTATCGTGGAGAGGATGTCTCTCCATCAAGACAGCGTTACCACTGGAATGGTAATGCAGAAACCTATTGCCTAATTGGTGAGGCGATGGCAACTGCCATGCTTAAGTTAGTTAGATAGTCCGAAACATCGAGTAGGTTTGCTGTCCCGGCTGGGGCACATATAATTTCTTCGTCCGGGCCTTTCCGCGTCAACGCGTGGGATACCCGAGGGCGGCCTCAGAATACAATCGGCTATTGGAGTATTATTTTGTCGAACGTGCCACGTCGTAGATTTTGTTTGGTCGTCAATCCATTTGGGGGTAAAAAACAAGGTCTTGATATTCTTAACATGGTAAAGCCGATTTTTGAGGAAGGCTCGGTTGATCTTGAAATTATCCGCACGACGCGTCCTCGGCACGCCTACGACATCGCGAACACCCATTCCTTTTCTGAGTTTGAAGGACTGATTGTGATTGGGGGTGATGGAACGATTCATGAGGTCATCAACGGAATGATGGATCGAGAGGATAATGTAATATTTCCTTTGGGTTTGATTCCCGGCGGATCTGGTAATTCATTTTTGACGGATTTGGAACTTCTCGATCCGTTGAAGGCTGCAGAGTCGATTGTTAGGGGGCGGCGTCGACGGATCGACCTTGCTAAAGTGACCTTGAGTGACCGCGTCCTGTATGCATTTAATATTGTCGGTTGGGGACTCGTCGCGGATGTGAATGTGCGGGCCGAGCAATTTCGTTGGATGGGGCCAATCCGTTACACAGTTGCAAGTCTTGTTGAATTAGTACGTGCGAAAAAACGAGCTGCGACTCTTATGTTTGCAGATCGCGAAATCCAAGCTGGTTTCTGTTTCGTCCTCGCGTGTAATACGATGCACACGGGTAAACAAATGAAAATGGCACCACGCGCAACTCTGGATGACGGCTTGATTGATTTAATTGTGGTAAAGCATGGCGCCGGTTTATTTAAGATGTTATCTCTGTTTTCAAAATTGTATGACGGTGAGTACATTAAGGATCCTGCCGTTGAATATTACCAGGTCAAAGAATTTAGTTTGAATCCAGAGGTTGATGTTCCGTTAAACATCGATGGGGAACTGCTCGGCGCTACGCCTGCTGAAGTGGTAATGGTGCCATCGGCCTTCGAAGTCTATTGTGATTCCAACGTTAACCAAACGAACTCGGAC
>JAALLA010000014.1:19471-41339 GCA_011087765.1 Pirellulaceae bacterium | reverse complement strand
ACACGGATAACAAACCCAATTTTGCTTATTCGGATTGACCTGGAAACTTGGCTTCTGGTCATCATGCCACGGGCAATGCCCTACATAAATAGATCCCTGACGACGCAAATTCATCTCACTGCCAATCAAGTCAACCACATCGGTTGCTTGCTTGACCTGATCTTTTACATCGAAATTAGGAACTTGAGACACCAAAGAACTCCATACTGTGACACAGTCACGAACCCTTGTTCGTTTGGAGGTCGCCGAGCGAAAAACTCGCTAGCGATCAATAGAAAACGCCGGGAAACAACGTTCGTTACGCCGTCCAACATTCTATTGTGGTGATAGCCGTTACCAAGCAACTATTTAAAAATCCACTTCCGTGTGGTCTTTTGGTTTTTTTTGCTGGTTTGCTGCTATGAAGTTAGTGCCCTCCATGACACAGCACTCTAACCTAAAATATCGCCCGAAATTGAGTCAACACCAATCCTACAAACTAATCAAGAAACTTCGCTAATCTTATCATTGAAGTGAAAGCACCAGCAAGCACCGAAATTTCGGGGAAATTAACAGCCGTCTCGCAGGGAAACCTGTTCAAAACTCAAATTTCAACCCCCACTCCCAATGTCTTTCCAAATGCCCCATTCTAAAGATGTTCGTGGATAAATTCGGTCATTAATTTACGCAGATGGGCTGATTGCTTTTCATCACGAATGGAATGTCGATTGCCTGGGTACAACATTAAATCAAACTGCTTGCCCGCGTCCTGCAGCTCTTTTACGAATTGCACGGTGTTGTTGAGATGAACATTGTCGTCGATGGTGCCGTGGATCAATAAGAGGTCCCCCTTTAACTCACTCGCTTTACCGTTCAAAACCGAAGCCTTGGAATAACCATCGGGATTTTCATTCGGTAGCCCCATGTAACGCTCGGTGTAAATCGAATCGTAATTTTTCCAATCCGTAACGGGTGCACCTGAAATCCCCATCTTGAACGTGTCTGAGTGCGTCATTGCATAAGCCGTCATGTACCCACCATAACTCCACCCCCAAATACCGATTCGCTCATCGTCAACCCAAGCGTGCTTTTTCAACCAGGCAACTCCTCGCTCAATATCAGCAAGTTCATTAACGGCAAAATTTTGATGAATCGGCCAGGCCTGTTTCACGCTGCGGTAACTCGCGGATTGGTTATCACAAATCCAAATCACATACCCTTGCTGGGCAAGCATCTGATGCCACAGCGACTGCGTTCCTCCAAATCGATTACGCACGCGAGGCGCTTGAGGACCAGCATAAACATGGACCAGAACCGGATATTTTTGACTTGGGTCGAAATTTGGCGGCTTGATCAGCATGGCATCCATCGGCTGCTCGTTGCCCGATGGCACCTCCAGGAATTCAGTACTCGTTCCCCCCACGTACTCAATACGATCATCGGAGGAACCATTGAATTGCCTTAAAATGGTGCCTTCGCAATTACGCAACAAGAACCTTGGAGTCGAGTCGACGTCGCTCCAACCGTCAATAAAAAACGACATATCCTTACTGAAATTAACAGCATGCTCTCCAGTTTCGGGAGTCAAATCAACCAGATCTCCAGACTCTAGATCTAGGCGATACGCATGAATCTCAGTTGGCAATTCCTTTGCGGCAGTAAAAAAACAATATCGCTTATCTTTCGAAACCCCCAGCAAAGAGCGTACTTCCCACTCGCCCTCGGTCACAGCAGATTTCAGTTGTCCATCCGCGGTGTATCGATAAATGTGGCTGTAACCCGTGCGCGGACTTCGCCACAGAAAATCACCGCCGTTCAACAAGACTGGGTCACCCGGCGACTCAATCCACGCCGGGGTCTTGTCACGAAATAGAAGTTTCGGATCCTCTCCTTTTTCGTTTACTGCAACAAGATCAAGCCATGTCTGCTCACGATTTTGCACCTGAATCAGTAATTGCTTCCCATCACTTGACCACGAAACTCCTGAAACCAAAATTTCATCGTTATCATACGCAGAAAGATCTACCCATTTTGTTGACCACGCTGGTCCGCCCACAACTCCGACTTTGACAACTGGATTAGGGTCTCCCGCTTTGGGATAATTCGTCATTTCCGATTTACCCCGAACCGGCATATGATCCATGACGGTAAACGGTATCAAAGGCGTTTCGTCTAATTGGAGAAATGCAATCTGATTCCCATCGGTCTGCCACCAGTATCCCTTGAAATTGCCACGGCCGTAAAGTTCCTCCTGGTAGACCCAGTCCAATTTGCCAACGAGTTGTTTTTCATCGTCGCCTGCCACGGTCCTAATCTGACGCGAACTTAAATCCAGAACATTCAGACCTTTTTTGGTACAGAACGCAAGCCGGTTCTCGTGGTCATTAAAGTGAAACAACTCGGCCGAATCGCCAGGCTTAGCGATCACCATCGCTTTCGGCTTTGTAACATCCGTATCCTCGATGAAATAAACTGCTGAATAGCCACTACTACTAAAAACCGCCACTCGATTATTGGTGGGCAAAACGGGATCAGACTGAGCAAGTAAATCAGCGGCCACTTTTTCAAGCCCAGCTTCAATCAACGCCTCTGTAACTTCATTTGTTTGATAAGGGCGACCAGGTTGACTGACAATAGAAGCACTTTCAGCATCGATTAATGCCGAATCGTTATACAGTCCGGTCGTTAACCAGTTCGACTGCCCGAACCAGCGGGGAGCCCTTGCCAAACCGGACAATAGGCTATTGGGGCCGTCAATCAACTCTAGCGAGAGCTGTCCATCCCGGGGAACTTCGTCCACCGCTTGCGTTTCGATTTCCAACGGACGCGGCAAACGCAGGATTGGAAACAACTCCTTGGGTTTCAAAACACTGTCAAAGAAATTCCAGAATGCGTACCCGTCGTCCGAATTCGCTTCTAACATGTAACTAACCCAACGCCCTAACGGTTGCCCCGTTTTAACGAGGTAACTTCCAGCAGGGATGACTAATTCGGAACTCTCTCGATCCGCATCCAATCGAACCATTTTATGTTTTTGAAAGGCTCGATCTGCACGGTCCAACGCAACAATCCGGTCGACCTCGACTTCTGCTGTTAAATCGCTGGACAAACGCTCAACAGTTACTCCGTGCATCAGCAACCGATCGACCACACGCTCAAAACCCTCAGGAATAATGTAGGCAAATGCAAATTGAGTTGTTTTCGTTGGTTCATATTTTGAAATGAACTCACACTCGTAATCGTGAGGTTCGCCATCTTTGAACCCCTTCAAAATGAACTTTTCTTCGAATGGACCGTTCTTCGCAGCGAGAGATAAACTTAAACGGGACGGCTCAACGGAAGCAGTTTCAATCAATTCATGGTCGACCGATTCCAACAACTGATGAACGGCTCGAGAGTTCTCAGTGACATAGTCCAGTAACCCAGAAACAAAATCTTTGGTTGCAAAGATCCTCCCTTTGTAATCCAAATAACTGTAGGCCTCTGAAAGAATCGCCAACCTTCCGCGAAGTCCAACGTATTCTGTACTGTAACGCGGTTCGTGCCCGTATGTTGTCCATCGAGTATGCTCGCGATTAAAGTTACCGTAATAAAATGTTTTTGTACCCTGCGTTGCCAACTGCTGAGTCACAGCAGGCATCATTTTCTCCCGCAGGAATCGGCGAATTGGCTCAGCCGTCGCAGGATTATGAGGGATATCATAAGTCAGGCTGTATTGGTGCTTTGAGCCATTCGTGGTGTGGCAATCGACGAAGAGGTGAGGATTGCTAGTATCAATTAAACGAACCAACGCACGCGCTTCGGGAGATTCAATTTTTGAAAAATCTCGATTTAGATCTAATTGCTGAGCGTTTTCACGGCGTCCCATTCCGTTAACGGGACCGACCTGGCCAGGGCGATTATCTTTGCCCATTCGGTCATTACCGTCGGCATTATAATTCGGAGCAAAAAGAATTACGTTCTGTTTTAACCAAGGGTGGTCAGGGTTATCCGTTAATTCTCGCAACAGTATCAACAAAGCCTCTTTACCTGCACATTCGCCACTATGTATGTTGCCGAGCAGAAGAACCACATTTCGGTCGTCCTGGTCTCCCAGTTTGTAAGCTTGTTTGGCAACGATCGCTCCGACTAGCGTCTTACCTTCGACAGTTTCTCCCCAATCAAACCGAGAAACATGAGCAGCTTTTTTCACGCAAGCATCGATAAATCCAACCACTTCCGCTGATTTCGATGTCGACTTAAAGTCACTTGATTCGGCAACCGTCAATGGAGACTGACTGGAATCGCTACTCGTTTGTGAAACACCTGTGGTTGTCGAAAAATTCATCATTGCGAAGACGCCAACTAGGGAGAAGAACAATTTCATGTTTACTTCAGCTCATATCAAATAAATAAAAAAACGAACACATTGTCGATTACTGAATTACATCCAAGTCCAACATTGGATTTTAATTTACGACTATAATATTTGAAAACACGCTAGTGAAAACCGCAACCATTGACAGGGCATTTCGATTGTTTTCTTTAAACATCCGCGAGTGCTCCCCAACCCCCCAGAGAAAATAGATGAATCGCCATTGGATATTTTTAGGCTGCCTACTTGCAGGACTCGCTGTCGGGCTTGGTGCTTTTGGTGCCCACGGACTTGGCGAACGCCTGGAAGAGATCCACGGTGAAGATTTAGATACGGTTAACAAGCGAATTGAAAACTGGAAGACCGCTGCGGCTTATCAAATGTATCATTCGCTCGGCATCATCCTCGTGGGTATGATTACGTTGCTCCGGCCGTCAAAGTTTGCCAAGATTGCAGGGTTTCTGTTTTTAACAGGAATCTGTTTGTTTTCGGGACTACTTTACGCCTTGGTAATACTAGAAAAACCATTTCTTGGCGCCATCGTACCCCTCGGAGGACTCTCGTTCATCGGCGGTTGGCTCTTCCTCGCAAGGGCAACTTGTTGTATGTCACGATCGGAAACAGTTCAACTCAAGGACTAACCAGAAGTCACACCGCGCTCGCCCTTCAATCTTCAACTGCTCCGTCGCACAAATCTTTTGGACTAAAGAACCAACGACTGATAAACTTGAAGCCACCCTGACACCTTACTTAAACAACAGACAGAAACTCAATGAAGATTGGCTATTGTGGAAACGTTCACCCGGGGAGAACGCTTGAAGAGGTAAAACAGAATCTCATTAAACACAGCCTCGATGTAAAATCAAAATTCTCACCAACGGAACCTCTAGGCATCGGGCTTTGGCTCAGCGCTACCACAGCAAATGAGTTAGCACACGCTGAAACCTGTCTCCAATTTCGAGATTGGCTGCAAGAATACGACTTAGTTCCCTACACTCTTAACGGATTTCCATTTGGAGACTTTCACCAAGAGGTGGTCAAACATGATGTCTACCTTCCAACCTGGGCTCAACCCGAACGTCTCCAGTACACCAGTCAATTAGCCAACATTCTCAATACCCTTTTACCCCAAGGGCAAAATGGAACCATCTCGACGCTTCCACTGGGATGGCCACTCCCAGACGGCACACCACTATCTCAGATTTCCGATTTTTTTAAACGTTGCGCTGCTAATATCCAGAAATGTGCAGAACACTTGGACAGAATTGCACAGGCTGAAGGACGCGACCTGTTCATTTGCATTGAGCCCGAACCCGGTTGCGTCCTCGACACGTGCGAGGACGTCATTCAATTCTTCGACGAATACCTATGCAACCAAGGGCAAACTGAAACGAATCTCATCCGATCTCATTTTGGCGTTTGCCATGACATCTGCCATTCTGCCGTGATGTTCGAAACGCAAACCAAAGCTATCAAACAATATTGCGAGGCAGATATTAGAATCGGAAAAGTACAAGTATCTTCTGCAGTGGAAGTCAATTTCGAACAATCGACACCAACTCAAAAGCTTGAGAAAATCGAGCAGCTCACGCGTTTTGCAGAACCAAAGTACCTCCACCAGACCGTAATCCGCACCGATACCGAAACACTATTTTTCCAAGACCTCTCCGACGCCCTCAACTCAGCAGGAACTGACCCTCACGGTTGCTGGCGGGTTCATTTCCACGTCCCCATTTTCACGGAAACCGTTGACCAGATCGGGACGACGCAATTTGACATCGCGAACTGCCTCGATTCCATCCAATCTTTCTGTCCTGAAGCCCCTCATTTCGAAGTTGAAACTTACGCCTGGAACGTACTTCCTGCAGAAATGCAATCACGGACTCTCGCTGAAGGCATCGCAAAAGAGTTGGCTTGGTTCGACGAATTGATCAACCGCCGGTGCTAAGCCTTAAAATTCAAGCACGGGCGATGACTACGTTTAATTAACCACGTGAATAGGCTTGCCGTCGTAAAAAGCCTGAATGTTCAATGCTACGGTCTGCATCAAACGTCGCCTCGCTTCAATTGGCGACCACGCAATGTGAGGCGTAAGAATACAATTCCTTGCACCTAGCAATGGATTCGACTCAGCGATCGGCTCCTGAGAAACGACATCTAAAAGTGCGCCCCCTAACTGCCCACCATTCAAAGCGTCAGCAAGGTCTTGTTCATTTACCAAACCGCCTCGAGCAGTGTTGATCAATACCGCATCTGGCCTCATCTTTTTAATCAACTCTCGATTGACGAAACCGGTCGTCTCCTGCGTTTGTGGACAGTGAAGACTGATGTAATCCGATTGAGAAAATAATTCTTCAATCGATAACCACTCAAACCCATCGTAGGGTAAAGGGTCTACATTACGTCGACTGTTAGCAACGACACGCAGACCGAACGCATTAGCAATCTTTGCCGTCGCCCGCCCAATCCGGCCCAAGCCAACTAATCCCATTGTTTTTCCGCTTAACTCAGCAAGTGGTGACAACCAGAATGAAAAATTCTCTTGTGACTGCCAATCTCCACGCTGAATGGCCAGATGATGCTCATAAGGCTTGTGTATAAAACTCAGTAAAACTGAAAAAACGTGCTGCGCCACAGCGTCGGTACTGTACACAGGCACATTTGTCACTGGAATTTCTCGCCTGCGCGCCGCCTCAACATCGACCACGTTGTATCCGGTTGCTGTCACCGCAATCATCTTTAAGTTTGGGAGTTTAGCGATCACATCGCCGCTCAACTCAACTTTATTGGTAAGAATCACCTCGGCATCGATCGCACGCTGAACTACCTCAGCGGGTTCTGTTTGATCATAAATTGTAAGGTCACCAAGGCTCTCAACGGGAGTCCACGGATTGTCTCCAGGATTAAGAGTGTACCCATCGAGTACGACGATGTTCATTGAAAATTCACCAGACAGGCAAGGACCGCGAGAAAACACAGCCACCCAAAAAACAGCAGCGAGGACAAATAAAACAATCTTCGTCGCGGTGCAATTAACCAGGGCGCAACGGATTTTCGGACGGAATCCAACTCCTCGGTGTCATGAGAAACCTGCGCGACACTGGCTGCCGTTTTACTCGAATATTTTTTCGAAGATGTCATTTCTAAACTGTCTTAATACAAAAACGAGCCACCAGACATTCAGAGCGTAAAGAGATAATCTTGCGATCTCACAAATGCAACAGATCGTCGTTTATCAAGCCCTATGATCTTCTAGGGCTTACCGCTCCGCCCATTTCAAATTCAACCTCAAACACATCCTCAAAGTCGTATACATCATCAAAATGTGCCTGCTCGTCACGGCTTGATTTTTTAAACATCCCTACCGAGATCATATTGTAAACCATATCACCAAAGCAGCGAGTACTATCGACTCCCCAAGATTTCAAAACAACCTTGGCCATATAGCCATATTGATTAAGGGCATAAAGCCGGAGCGCCTCGCAAAACTGTTGCCCAGTCAGATGCCGTTCTTTTGTCCAGCCAAATAATTCAGATTCGATATCAGCACTCGAATCGTCCTCTGAGCACTCATTTAATTCCATTGAATCCGCTGCGAACGCCAACGCGTCTCGAATGAAATAATAGGCCGTACTTGGGTACCGGTTGTCGTTCTCTAGAATCTCACAAATGTATAGATCTTCATCATTCATGATGGGCCTGAATTTAAAGTAAAATCGTCGTTCGCTGCAAAATTTAGATTTGGAAGGGACAACTTACTAACGCCCCCGCCGGATACTATCTTATCGTGAATCACGTAGAAACCAACTCGAATCTCTCATTTCTCTTCAGCTCCGCCACCTCCTTGTGGCTTCTTATTTCGGCCACCGCGTTTTCGTTGACGCCGCTTCCCACGTGGGGGCTTTCCACTTTTCGAGTCTTCCGAACCTTCCCCAGAGGCGTTTCGCTTCGAGTTTTTGTTCTTCTCAGTTCTCTCAGCCTTATTCTTTTGACCGGAATCACCGCCTTCACCCGCTGGAACTTTTTTCGTTTCCTGCTTCGTCTTTCCCTCCGAAACAGTCGATGATTTTTTAACCACCGTAAGGACGTCACTTGCGTCGATCACCACGCGTCGATGATCTTCCATTTCAACCAGCAATTGCTCAGAAATGATCTGCTGATTGAGGACTTTTCCTTTACCGTCCCGAGTTACAATGTACGCTCCCACCCGGGGAAGCTGTTTTTGAATTGCTTCATAAGTGTCAAACTCGTATCTAAGACAGCATTTTAATCGCCCGCAACGCCCGGATATTTTCGTAGGATCCAGCGTGGCCTTTTGTAATTTTGCCATCTTCATCGATACCGGTGGCATCTGTATCAAGTGGCTGTTACAGCAAACCGGTTTGCCACAGTCACCGTAATCAGCAAGCAACTTTGCCTCGTCGCGGACACCAATCTGCCTCATCTCAATTCGGGTTTGAAACTCACTGGCAAGCAATTTCACGAGCTCTCTAAAATCAACCCGATCTTCTGACAGGTAAAACACGACAAGGCGTTCCCCGCCAAACAATTGCTCCACGTCAATGAGTTTCATCTCAAGATTGAGCGCTTCGATGTGCTTCTGACAAATCGCAAGCTTCTTCTTTCGATCACCGTCAATTCCATCGATCGAAACGACATCATCATTGGAAACTTCCCGAATCACATGCCCGGTTGCCGGTTGATCCAAATGAGACAACGCATCCTCAGTTGCTTCACACAACACCTGACCGACTTCGATCCCACGATCCGTTCGCACAATCACTTCCATACTGCGACGGTACACAATGTCATTACGCGATGCCATGACGCCGATGCTTCGCATGATCCCGTATCTGACAATGTATTTTGGCACTTCAATTCTCTCCGTCGATTAAATCTAACTCTTCGCGAAATCGCACTCCGCTTCCGACTCCAAGCGTTTCTCCGCAATTGGTTTTTCCAATCGCAATCTCCCACCGCTTCCCCACCGGACGCTCTCAAAATTAGCGAAGTCCAGCCAAAGCCTTGGTTGCCCTGACCGTCGTCACGACGTCATTCGGGAATCCATAATCCAGATGTATTTTTATCGCCGCCTGCATTATCTGATTCTGCAACAGGTGCCGACTCCGCTCCACCACCTTGGTCGGGAGTCCAGATACCGCCCGGCGCCGCTTCCGCCGCTGGTTCGGGAGCACCTCGTATAGGCCCACGGTCTGGCCCAATCCCAAAACGATCGAGAACCCGCACTAGCTGATACTCGACCTCTGGCTCATTGAGATGATTCATTTGAATCGTCTGGAGCAGCTCGGTAATTTGATCAGTCATTCCACGCATCAATTTGAATTCAAACTCCTGCACGAAGTAGATCCCAACCGATCTTCCCGAATTTCGAGCCTCTTCTTTTGCTTTTTCTAAAAACTCCAACGCTTCGGTATCGTCTTCAGCAAAATGCGCCATCATCGAATAGCTGACATCACGTGGCATCGATTCCATGTCCGGCCGTGACAAAACTTCAGTAACGAGTTGTTTTAAAACCCTTACGTTTCCGACTCCCATGGCCGAGTGCTGAACTGACATCAACTGAGCCTCCGACAGCCCGCCGAAATCAAGGTATTGCTGAAGGATGGGTGAACCGGTAAGTAAATCACCCTCGGGTGTAATGCGATCGTATTCGGACAACCCAAGTTTTTCACGCATCTTGCGACCTAGCCCATCGGTGAACCCCTGCCCCTGAGAAGCGTTCTCCAACATCAGAACCAACGCTCGAAGCGGTAACTCAACCTCCGGATCACCCTTCGCTTCTTCCGCGGAACGATCGCCCAGTATTTTAAATTCGAGCTTTGGCCACTCATCAACCATCAAATGCTCTCGATGGGCTTCAACCATTTCCGAATGTTGTTTTCGTGTAACGCCTTCCGGCAAATGCCATCGCCATTCAAGCAATTCGCTCATCGCAGTCGATTCACCAATCGTCTGCTCAGCCACATCCCCCGAAATTGATTCACCAAACAACTCTGTAATAAACTTTGTCACTTTCTCTAAACGCAAGTCCTGCGCTGTGATTACTTCAAGACGAGCACCGCGATCGGTCTGTTTTCCAAATACGAGTAGCTCACCAATTACGCTTGGTACGTTCTCCAAGGTTAATTCCCCGGAATCCGTAACTGCCTCGCGATCCAAAATCAAAAAGTTCATTCGAGGCGCTGGCCCCTCATCGAATGGATCGGCGGGCATGGGTTCAGAATTGGCGAGCCGTGAGTTGGACAGGGCAAGCTCGCTAACCAACTCCACACCATCAATCTCGTAAGTGTTACGAACGATCGCAACGGTTGCTGCTAACGCCTTTGTGTCAAACAGTTGCGCGATTGCCTCGGCTTCCGTACCCTCCAGGACGGACACGCCCTCAAGCCGACTGTAACGACGCCAAGCCTCGACCTGATCATCGATTCGCCCCAGGTAAGAATTTACGATTGCAATGCCACGAACTATAATTGGCAAATCTGGAAATTCGGAATCAATTTTATTTAAAAATTTCAGGCCTTTACGAAATTGCCCACGATCCAATGCCCGGAAGGTGTTGACGTAACGTTTTTCCCAGTCCGCTCCCTCAGGTACGGGGGCAAGTGGAAACTCCTGCTTTAACACCAAAGGCGTCGAGGGAGCCGCCAGTGACTCTTGCAGCATTCGCCCAATCTCAGGATCGGATTCATTTTTGAGCACCATCGCATATTTCAGATGTGCCCGGCCAGCCATCGTTTTCCCTTCACTGAAAAGGGCGACTCCGACCATCCGAAAAGCGTTGGCGAGAGAAATTGGAATCTCGTTACCCGTAATTGCATCCATCGCATCCTGCAACGACTCAACTGCGTCGTCCGTCTTTCCCTCTGCCAGGAAAATAAGCGCCCGATGATGGAGGCCCGTCGAGTGCTTAGGATTTGTTTTCAAAAAAAGTTCGTTAGATTCTCGCGCCTTTTCAATTTCACCATTGGTGATCAGGATGTGAGTCTGAATCGTCAACAAACAATCTTTGGGACCCGATTTTTTGATAGCCCGGTCAATTTGCTCAAGTGCCGCGGTCGATTGCCCAGACTTGTTCTTAGCAAGTACCTCGTTCAAATCACCAATCACACCCTTGCCGCAGCAAAATTTAATTTTCTTTTCGGCGTGGCAGGGGCACTGCTGATAAATATCAATATCCATATAATGTTCCAACGCAGGTCCGACGGGCCGAGATAACGGTCTGCCGAACGCAAGTGAATTATTTTTGGCCAATTGTTCAAACCGCCTCAGTCCCGCGAGGCTGAGAAGAATTGACTTTTTAAACGATTTTCTGTGAACTCAATTTAAGTGAATTTAGGGCCTGCCGAAAGCCTATGACCCCTAGTTTTGCAATACAATTGGGGTGCGGCGGACTGCAATCGGATTAACGCATATAAACTCTCAAGAACATACTGCGGAAGCAATGACAACCCATTCCCCTTTCTCCGAGTTCCACCCCCTGTCCTTGGATAGCCTTCAGAACATTGGCTATTCGTTGACAAAAATGGCCGAATCCATGCCCAATTCGATCGCCGTGGCTTGTCCCCGGAAAGGACAACCTCAACGCGTTGCTGCGGGGAAATCACTTGATTACGAAACCATTACTTTCGCCGAACTGGAACGGAAAAGTAACCAAATTGCCAATGGTTTAATCGAGATGGGAGTTCAACCGGGAATGCGAATGGCGCTAATGGTTCCTCCTGGAATCGATTTTGTCGCCTCGGTTTTTGGCTTGTTTAAAACAGGGGTTGTCACAATTTTAATTGATCCGGGGATGGGTCGAAAAAATATGATTCAGTGCCTGTCGGACGCCCAACCCGAAGGGATGCTGGGAATCCCCCTGGCTCACCTGGCACGATCAGTATTTTTCTCCAAATTTCCAAAATGCAAACACAATGTTGTTATCAACGGATTTTTCCCACGATGCCAAAGAGCCAGTTCTTTTTTTAAGCAGACTGATAACACCGCGCCCCCGTGGGTTCAACTAAAACGCAACGATCCAGCCGCCATCATCTTCACGACAGGCAGTACCGGACCTCCCAAAGGCGTTCTCTATCGGCACCGAATTTTCATCGAACAATGCGAACAAATTGCAAATTATTTTCAGTTGGTTCCCGGTGGAACCGATGTGTCGGGTTTCCCGCTGTTTGCTTTGTTCAATGTCGCGATGGGAACCACCACGGTTTTCCCTCAAATGGATCCAACCCGCCCAGCCGATGTCTATCCCCCCAACATCATCGACGCAGTTGAGCAATTTCAGGCAAATCAATCCTTTGGCTCTCCTGCTCTCTGGAATACCGTCGCTAATTATTGCGTCCAACACTCGCATCGACTTCCAACCATTGAGCGAATCTTAAGTGCAGGTGCTCCAGTCCCTCCTCCTACTCTTAGAAAAATCAAAGAAATAATCTCACCGAATGGCGATACTTTCACGCCCTACGGTGCGACCGAATCGCTTCCCATTGCCTGCAACTCCGGATCCGTCGTCTTGAACGAAACAGCCGAACGAACCGAATGCGGCGAAGGAACCTGTGTTGGCAAACGTTTTCCAAAAATCGATTGGCGAATAATCGCCATCGACGATGCACCGATCCTTGAGATCGGCGATACCGTTCCACTTGAACCAGGTGTGGTGGGCGAACTTATGGTGCGTGGACCAGTCGTTTCCGATCAATATGTGACGCGGACAGATGCCAATGCCAGTCATAAAATATCCGACGGCGATTCCTTTTGGCACCGCATGGGTGACGTAGGTTACTTCGACGAACAGGATCGATTTTGGTTCTGCGGCAGAAAAACCCATCGCGTGCAAACCGCCCAGCACACCATATTTACCATCCCCTGTGAAGCTATTATTAACACCCACCCGCAGATTTACCGCAGTGCGCTGGTCGGCATCGGCCGAGCTGGGTCCCAACGCCCCGTCATGATCTGCGAACCTAATCCGGAGCACTGGCCAACCTCGAAATCAAACGAAGATCGACTGCTTTTAGAAATCAAATCCCTAGCCGGAGGTTTTTGGCAAACAAATACAATCGATCACTTTCTTCTTCATCGATCGCTACCAGTCGATATTCGTCACAACTCAAAAATATTTAGAGAGCAGTTACGAGGTTGGGCGAAACAACAAATTGGGATGTGATTGATTTAATCTGCATCCTCCGCTCGCTTTAGTTACAATCCGTGAGGCTTTTATGCAGTTGCTCGATCTCTGAAATTAATTCCGCGGCAATATCAACCTCTAATACACTTGAGATTGCTCTCCAGCCAGGCACTGCATTAACTTCCAGAATATGTTGTTTGCCGGTCTTTGAATCGGTAATCAGATCAACCCCGGCAAAATGCGCTCCAACGGCTCTCGCCGCCCTCAGGGCCAATTCTCGCTCTTCAGCTCCAACTTGATAGACTTCACCAACGCCTCCCTGGCTAATATTTGTAATCCAATGCCGAGAATTCTTGCGTTTCATCCCCCACACACGATCTCCTAAAACCAGTAAACGCACGTCGTAACCAGGGTGAGTTATGAATTCCTGCTGGTAAATCACCCGTTCCTCTTCGATCAACTCGCGAAAATAATTCGCTGCTTCTTCTTTCGTCTGCAACCGGACGAGGCCGCGTCCCAGGCTACCAAAAATTGGCTTTACAACGACGTCCTCACCCAATTCATAAAACCCTCTCATCGCGGTTGACAAATCTTGACCAACGCAAGTCGCTGGCACGGACAAACCTGCCTGCTGCAGTAACGCAAGAGAGAGGTACTTATCAACCGCCGCCTCAATCGAGCGGGGCGAATTGATCAACAATACACCCGCCGCTTTTAGTTGGTTTAAGCAATCCATTCGGAACACAACCTGTTCCAGCGAACCCGCTGGCATGGTTCTCGCAACAATACACTCAGCATCGAGACTGAATTTCATCTTCGGACCAACGGACGCGGCAAGCGACTCGAATGACATCGCGGCCAAATCGTGGCGATCCCCAGATGCGCGCGCTAAATCCAAAAAATACCAACTGTCCGGTTTAGATAAAACAACGATCCGCATCGTTTACTCAATTCCAAAGGAACGCCGAAGCACGTCGTGCCTAATTTCACCGACATCCCAAATGGTTCCGGTTGCCTGATTTTCAATTCTTACACTTGCGGGGCTGAAAAGCATTTTGTCGATTTTGTAGAAATCTCTGTCATATCGCTCAAAAATATCTAAAAAGGGCTCGCCAAACTCGGAAGAGCTCGAGCTTGGCAATCGATCTATGACTGCACGGACTGCATCATCCGAGGTATCGACAATCAACTCAACTCGCCCACCGTATAGTATCGCATCATTGGTCCACCCCAACGCAGTCATATCGTCTTCAGCCAGGGGAGGAAGGGGGGCGCTCCCGGTTCCAGAACAAATTGTTTTTAAGTCAAACTCAAGTTCGTTCAATTTGTGCATTGCGACTTCAATGGATCGGGCCACCACTTGAACCGAACCGGGCCAACTGGCGGTTCTGGCAACGCAAACGTTAAGAAAACGAGTTTCGATACCGCACTCAGCGGCCATTTGCTCAACGGTTGCCTCCAGCGGCAGTTGATTTGATTCTAAAACTCCAACCGCTTGTTGAGGCGGCGCAGCAAGACCATACGCAGCAAGTATCTCCTCTTCGCCTCGCAACATTCGCAAGGGTCCGCTGCCCATCGCAAAATAGTCTCCACTGGAAATTGGCCAACCGGCATATTGAGACCCAATACAGGACAGCAACGGCTCATCGGTGGACACCTCGACTGACCGAAGCCCGAGTAAATCATCGGCATCGCGCACTTCAATTTGAGCCAAACCTCCCATGCAGATCCGCCCCAGGAGAATTCCCGCATCCAAGTGGCCCTCACGCCCAACCGCAAAATCTAAAATTCGCGAACCAGCTTTGGAATCTAACTTGATCTCCAGCGCATCTCGATCCGCAATCGCTATTTCGAATAACTGAAGAGCTAATTGATTCGGCTGATGATCCATCTTTAATCCCTACAATTATTTAAAGAAAACATGAATCCACCATGAATAAGACTTCCTTCGACAACGTCACTTTAGATTTAAATAACTGTTGAATGATCAGGAAAACAATCGCAAATCACGAGTCTACTTTATCTACCGGAAAATACTCTTCGACCACTGCATAGAATTCTTCCGCCGTGCTTACCTTTGCAACGTGTGTACGGAAATGACGCGCGCCGAATCGACCCTGGGCGTAACAACACGCATATCTCCGCATCAATTGCGCTCCCTTACTTTCGCCAAACCTATGCACAATTAGATCAAAATGATGCAACAAACATTTTTTCTGTTCGGCTAAAGAGGGGTCCGGGGGAACCGGTTCACCTAGCAGTGCAGCCTTACATTGCGCGAAAAGCCAAGGTCTACCAAGGCAGGCTCTCGCAATCATCACACCGTCGACATCGTAATTTTGAAATGCGTGCATTACCTTTTCATGGCTGTCGAGATCGCCGTTACCAATCAAAGGAATATTTTTCAAATAGGGGCGGATTTCAGAAATCCGATCCCAATCGGAATGCCCTCTGAACATATCCTGTGCGGTTCGCCCGTGAACCGTTAAGGCTGCTGCCCCCGAACCTTCGACAACCTGAGCGACATCGATGGCGTTTATATTATCGCGGGTGCAACCCAAACGAATCCTTGCCGTAACGGGGTTTGGCGCGCAGGCTTTTACGACTTCAGAGATAATCTCGCCCATTTTATCGGGCGTGCGAAGGAGATAGCTTCCGCTTTTCGCTTTCTCAGTCACTTGTTTGACAGGACAACCAAAATTTATATCCACAATACTAACTTGGTAATCCTCAACTAAACGCCGACCGACTTTGGCCATGGTCTCAGGCTGATTATCCCAAATCTGAACCGCCAGCGGCCGCGGCTCATCCCGAACTCCCCATAGCCGCTCCGGATGCTCTGGCGTATTCTCGTCCAACCAGACAAACCCCCTGGCATTGACCATTTCGGTTGCAATCAACCCCGAACCGCCATATTCGCGGACGATCTGACGGAAGGCGTAATTGGTAAATCCAGCCATTGGCGCTTGTAAAATTGGCGGATCAACCATAACGTTGCCAATGGAGATCGGCTTAACGTTCGGCAGAACAAATTTTGGTGGTTGGGAAGTCTTGACGTCCATAACTTAATCTTGAAAGACAACGGTCTCTGCGCCAATAGCTAACGCGTGCTAACTCGCTGGAAAAACGACAACTTCCCATTTTACGCTCAACATGAAAACCCCTAACCATCCTCCGGTCGAAATCAACGACCAAGCCTGTCGATGTGTGATTTTATTGCATCAAATTGGCAATGCGGGCCATTGGGATCTCATGCTACAGGTTCAAAACACTCTCTGGACATGGCGTTTGAATGAAATGCCCTCGACCAACCAGACCGTCCTCGGCGAAAGAATAACCGACCATCGAATCCACTACCTCGATTACGAAGGGCCTGTTTCCAATAACCGTGGAACCGTCAAACGTGTCCGAACGGGCCACTATCAATGGGAACCCAAATCCAAAAATCACCTGGCCGTACTTCACTTCGAAAACGAAATATGGAATGTGCTTCTCGAAGATGAAAACTCAATGGCAAAAATCAGCCGGACCCGTTAGTTGAACCTGCGTCCGTAAAGACAAAGAAGTTGTGAATGAATTTAGGCGAGGAAGTCGTTTACCATGTCTCACTCACTGAGCTTCCCTATCATTCTCGATTTCAGCCTCCGATTTCTGCTGATCCTCCATTGCAGTTCGATGTGCGGTATCGCCCTGGTATCCCTGTTGGCGAAGATCGATTTCTTCAAGGCGAAACTGAGGGCCATAGACAGTAAGCACGTCCTCCACATGAACCTGAGTGTTTCCGTTAGGGCTCCCGATGTATTTACCGTTAGCTCTGTGGATGCCAAGAATCAACACTCCTTCAGCTGAAAGCATCGCCTCTGCCAGGGTTTTCTCGCAAACCCAATCTCCCTCGTTAACACAAATTTCGAATACCACAAAACCGTCAGCTAAATGCAAAAGCGACACATAGTCATGAACGTCTAAGTGAGTCCAGCGCCGCAGTGCGTAGGAAATCAAACTCTCAATCCCCTGATCGAACCAACGCCGCGTGCCAATTACCCACAAGAATGCCAATACACCGGACAACAGAACCACTCGAAAGAACACATCATTATCGTCCGTGGCAACCGTGGCAAAAGTTCCCATCATCGACGCGATTACAACGGCAATACCTACGTTGCCTAATGTCATCAGAGTCGAAAGAATTCGACGCCGTACAGGATGGTCAACGACCTGTTCAGACTCACTCGTCGTGAAACCAACACCCGTGTATGCCGACTTCGCTTGAAATCGAGCGGAATCCTGCGCCATTCCAGTCAGGGACAGGGCCACCGATCCAATTCGCGTCACCAGAAACGAAACGATCAGCGTGCAAATCAAAGCAAAAAAAGCCGCCACTGCCTTCCTCCTGACAACAATCACTCGAGCCCAACGCTACTGCTCCAATTTCAGTAATCAACCAGCTGCAAAAATGTTGGGATACCATCTGAAAAATTACAACGCGACACATTCACCATGGTGCTCCAGGCAGAAACTAACTGCCTGATTGCAAACCAGACAGTTATCCTACATCAATTGGAGTACCAATGATCAGCACATCTACCGAATCTTGACGTACTTTTTCATCGGACTTGATGGCTTGGCTCCCGCTTTCCGTTTTGCCTTAACTCGTGTCGCCGCTTTGGATTTTTTAGCAGGCTTACTGCGATCCTTTACAAAACTTGATTTCTGGCCAGAGTACTTATTATTTTCTTCTCGGGAAAATCGATCTTTCTTCTCGCCGCGTTCGGTTCGCTGCACCGCCGCGTTGCTCTTTTTCTTTGTTGTTTTCTTATCCGAAAATTTCTTTCGAACCGCTCCTTCACTAAACGGCTTCCGGTTTTCCCCAACCGTAGCTTTGCGTTCTGGAGCATTTCGTTCGGAACTGCTCCGATCAAAATCTCGCCCACGACGCTCACCGCCGCCATCTTGATGGGATTTCGGCCGACCTGAACCACGTTCGAAACGTTTACCATTTCCTCGTTTATCCCCATAACGTTTATCCCCAAATCGCTTATCCGAGCGACCACCACGCGATTGCGGACCACCGTTGCTTCGCCCACCTGCGGCTCGAGAATATTGCTTATCCGATTTACTTATCCCCAATGCTTGACCGGAAACATAGACATGCTTGAGATGATTGATCACCTCGGAATTCAGTTCACTCGGAAGCAAAATCGTACTGAATTTATCAAAGATATTAATCCGGCCAATTTGACCATTTGAGAGATTTGCCTCATTCGTTATCGCTCCCACGATGTTGCCGGGCCCGACTCCGTGTTCGCGTCCCACTTCAATTCGATAAAGTGTCATCGGACCGCGATCCCGATTACCTTCTTTTTTCCTATTAGACTTTCGATCTTTCAACTCTTTTAGCAGCAAAGGAGTTTGGCCTTGGGCCAAGATACCTAGAGAGGCTGCAATTTGTTCGAGAGTTAATTCCGAGTCGTCTTTAAGCTCGTTGACAAGCTTTGTAAAGAACTTGATGTCTGCGTGACTGTTCGCCTTCACTACTCGCTCTTTAAACTTTTCAATGCGAACCTGATTAATCTCGTCGATTGACTTCTGTTTAAAAGTTTCAATTCGTTGATTCGTCGCTCGCTGCAACCGGCTCAACTTCCCTTTTTCCTTTGGCTCGACAAACAGAATCGCATTACCATCTCGCCCCGCGCGTCCAGTCCGGCCAATCCTGTGAACATAGGCTTCGGTATCGTGTGGGAAATCGTAATTGATCACATGGCTAATCCGCTGAACATCTAAACCGCGGGCGGCTACATCCGTAGCGACAACCACATTAATTCTTCCCGACTTCAGCTGATTGACGGTTCGCTCTCGTTGAGCCTGTGGAATATCACCATTTAACGGCGATGCGATAATACCTTTCTGCACCAACCCCTCAGAAACCACGATCGTTGAATTTCGGGTCTTTACAAAAATGATCACGCCATCACTCTGCTCGGTCTCAAGGATTCGAACCAAACGTTCCATCTTCTCCCGCGGTGAAAGGAAAACACATGTCTGAGTAATCGATTCGGCTGTTGCCGTTTTACTTTTGATTGCAATGTGAGCGGGATTCTGAAGATAATTCTTGGCAATCCGTTGAATCGGCGGTGGCAAGGTAGCTGAGAAAGAAAGAATCTGACGTTCCCGAGGAAGCTGTTCCAAAATCCATTCCACGTCATCGATGAACCCCATTCTTAACATCTCGTCTGCTTCATCGAGCACGAGAGTCTTCAAATTCCGCAGATCCAATGTTTTTCTTCGCAGGTGGTCCATAACTCTCCCCGGAGTTCCCACCACGACCTGAACGCCGCGATTGAGTGCTCGAAGCTGAGTTTCATAGCTTTGACCACCATAAATTGTCACCGCTCGGAAATTTTCGATACCCGTCGCATATTTTTCAAAAGCAGCGGTGACTTGAATTGCCAATTCACGAGTCGGTGCCAGCACCAAAACTTGCGGACGATTCAAAGACATTTCGATTCTTGAAAGTAATGGCCACGCAAACGCCGCCGTTTTACCGGAACCAGTCTCGGCTTGCCCCATCAAGTCGCGACCCGAAAGAATTACCGGAACTGCCTGAGCCTGAATAGGCGATGGAGTTTCATAACCGACTCTTTTAATTGCTTCAAGAACCGCTGGGCCAAGCCCCATTTCCTCAAATAAATTCCCCGGCTCTTTGTGGTCCAGCGCTTCCTCTTCGATCACCAATTCAGCTGAAACTACCGCCTCCTCTGCTTGCTCCCCAGACTCGGGGATCACAACCTTTTCTTCGGGCGAGCCCGCTTCTTCCGTTGCTACAAATGGATCAACTAAACTGCCATCGCTTTCCGCAACAGGAACATCTTCTGGCTCAACCGAAGCAATGGCTTCGACCTCAACAGCAGGCTTTTTCTTTGGTTTTTCACCAAGCAAAATGGCGACTTCTTCCGCTGGATCGATCGACAACGAATCGACAACAAGTCCTTCGTTAACCTCGACAGCGACCTCTGCCGCAGTAGCAACAGTTTCCGTCTCGACCTGCCCCTCTACAACAAATTCAACGGGAACGGGAATTTGTTTAGGATTACTCTCTTCTTGAGTAACCACTTGGACTTCCGTTGTTTTCGGAGTAACAGAACTGCTGTCAGCAGAATTTGAAGACGTAGAACCACCAGAAACATCATTAGACATTTGCAAAACCACTCAATTAAATTGTTAAAAATACACATCCCATCGTTCCAAAAACGATTGGGTGAGAGGCGGACCCTCTCTGATACCTAGCGTTCAAACGTGATGAGCAAACCCATCACTCTTTGTTCCGCAGAGTCTCGTGCAATTTCCAACTACCTAACCAAGGTTTTTGCGTGAGACGCGTTCGGTTCAATTTTCGCCACGAATTCGTAACTCTCGATGGTAACCAAGGCACCATTTTCCAAGCATGTCGGTTAACCATGGGTTCCGTTAAGATTCAGAAACCCGTTCAAGAAAAATGACAGCAACAAAGTCGTTTGTGGCGAGCTAAAAGAATACGCAACCCCTTCGAAAAAGAGAAGGGCTTTCTTACGGATTTAACGAAATAGTCTTGCCATCACTCGGAGCCACTCTTTAAGCAGGCCGGAATTATCGTTCTAACCACCACTTAAATAACAAATGGCTGATCGACAAAGGTCAAAAAGAAAGAAATCAGTCCAACAGATTCAAATCCCGGTGACCTTTCGCAAGCTCTTCCGTTGACTCTCTCGGCCGATTTCATCTGTAATCTCATCCCATTGTTCCGCGACCTTATCGAGTTCTGCCTGAGCCTCTGCCTCTCCTGCAACGACTCGGCGAACCGCCAAATCGAGAACTTCGAGGTATCTCGACGCCTGAGGGATTCGGGGAAACATCAAAACAACCCCTCGTTCATGATTCTGCTCAATGACATCCGCGTATTCGAACGCGGCCGCCTCTGGCACCCAATCCCCAGTCCACCGCATCATCTCACCGAGATGGCTGGCGCGAAAGGGACCACTAACAGGCGACTCAGCCATCGTTACCTTACTGATTGCTTTGTCAGGCAGCCACTTCAGAAACCCCCACGCTGTTTGCTCGTTTAAACTTTCTTTGGACACCGAAGCTACCAATCCTGAAAAACCGATCAGCCCCACACGTTTCTCGTCTGACTTCCGCCGGCTAATCCAGCGTCCCGATTTCTGATCGTACCAACGCAAAGCCCCAGGCAAAGGGTAGACTGAAAAACCAGCAACATCTCCCTCCGGATTTAATCGGTCGCTGGCTAATTCACCGCTGCCTCCCCCTTCATTTTGAACATCTAAATTTGGATCAAAAGCAATCGAGGGCCAGGATAGAGCGATAGCAGACTCCCCTTGCTGCATCAACCGAAACACACC